>JAUHYJ010000484.1 GCA_030425785.1 Acidimicrobiia bacterium
TTCGTGGTCGTCGCCATGCTCGAGGCCGTCTGGCCGTCGAGCTGGATCGTGAGCGTGGTGTTCCCGTCGAACGCGAACGAGGCCTGGCTCAGGTCCAGCGCCGTGCCGCCGCCGTTCGGTGCGATCGTGAAGTTCGCCGGGTCGTCGAGGCCCGCGGTGCTCGGCTGCTGGTCGAACTCGATCACGATGACGTCGTTGTTCTCTCCCGAGACCGTCGTCAGGGTCGAGCCCACTCCGAAGATCAGGTCGGTCGCGTTCTCCGCGGCCACGGGAGCGTCGTCGACGGGGAAGAGGTCGTTGCCCGCGAGATCGGTGACCCCGCGGATGTCCATGAAGTCGGAGCCGGCCACCACGCCGAAGGGGTAGGTCAGCGTGACGCCCATCTTGTCCGCGTCGCGCACCGCCGTGGTCGGCGAGCCCTTGAGCACCGGTCCCGGCGAGTACACGTCGTAGGAGGTCAGCCCCCCGAGGTCGTCGACGAAGGCGCAGGCCTCCGAGAAGCGCACGTGCACCATGTTCGTGGGCGCGGCCTGCACCCACACCGACTCGACCAGCGGCAGGTTGGACTCCGCCACGACGTTGCCCGTGGCCTGGCCCGATTGGATCGTGTTCCCGGCGATGTCGCGCACGCCCGTGACGGTCACCCGCACGTTGTCGTCACGCTTCAGGTTGATGTCGTCCGGCGCGGCGAAGACCAGCGTCGCCTGCTGCGTGTTCGGGTCGTAGGAGATCGTGGCCGACGTCGGGTTGAGCGGCGTCCCCACCGGAGACTCGATGGCCCAGTTGGCCATCATCTCGACCTCCGCCTGGATCATGCGGTCGTTGAAGTTGACGAGCAGCGTGTCGTTGGCCGAGCCCTCGATCGCGTTGGCCGCCATGCCGGAGAGCGTGGGCGCCACGGAGTCGGTGGTCACGATCGCCAGCGTGCTGGCGGCCACCATGGCGTTGCCCGCCAGGTCCGTCGTACCGGACACGTCCACCGTGACGTCGCCCGGAACGACCACGGCGTCGGTCGTCACGCGGACGGTGGCCGCGCCCACGAGCGACGGCGCGCCCATGACGTTCACACCGCCCGTGAAGGTGTAGGTGGCCCCCTCTGCGGAGACCTGCTCGACGTCCTCGGTGTAGACGATGTCGATCGTCATTCCGGTGGGGTCGAACGACCGGTTCTGCGTCACCGTGTCGACGGCGGGCACGCTGATGTCGCCTCCCACGGTGCCGTTCGCGACGGCGCCGAAGGCCTGCCCGTCGATCTCGACCACGTTGTTGGCGGTGAAGCTGAAGGCGTCGCCGTTCGTCATGTCGAAGTCGAGGTCGACCGTCAGCGTCCGCGTCAGCAGGTCGTAGCTCAGCGTCTGGTCGGCCATGGTGACCGGGTTGCCGCCGATCAGGACGGTCCACTTCGTGTCGTCGACCGCGTCGCGCGGGTCGAGCGCCTGCGTCGTGACGATGATCAGCTGGTCACCCAGCGTGCCCTGCACGGTCAGCGCCTCGGTGGCCGCGTCGTAGGCCGCCGCGGCGGCTCCGGTCGAGACCACGGCGGTCATGCCGTTGTTCGACAGCGCGTTGCCGTGCGAGTCGGTCAGACCCTGGACGTCGACCTGGTCGATGCCGGGAACGACCGGGGAGTTGAACGTGACGCGGTAGAGCACGTCGGAGACGCGCGTGACCCCGGTGGCGAGGTTCGGCAGCGGGATGCCGAAGTTCGACAGCGTCGGCGTCGAGTCGGGGTCCATGGCCTCGGAGAACATGAAGTCGATCGCCCGACCGAACGGGTCGACGGTCAAGTTCTGGTCCGCGGACGTCAGGCTGGGCGCGGACGCGTCGCCCGCCGCGGCACCGTTGACGGTCGCGGTGGACACGCCGACGTCGGCGACGCCGAGCACGCCGCTGGCCTGCAGCGTGAACGTGCCGTGCAACGTCGCGAGCGAGCCCGTGGTGATCGTGAGGCGCTGCAGGCCCGGATCGAACACGAGCAGCGAGTCGCTCAGGTCCTGGGCGTTCCCTCCGCTCGTCAGGGTCCAGTTCGCGTCGTCCTCCGCCGTGCTCTGCACGATGTTGGCGCCGCTGAAGTCCAGCACGACGGTGTCGCCCCCCACCGAAGCGGGATCGGCCACCTGCGTCGCGCTCGTGACCGAGTACGTCGGCGGGTTCGCGTCCGAGGTCGTGACGGCCACGAAGGTCGCGACGACGCCCGGAAGGCCCACGGCGCGCACCATGTCGCTCGGCGTCACGCGGGCGTCCCACGTGACCGTGACCATGCTGCCCGTCTTGTTCGCCGTCTGCGCGGTCTGGCTACCCGACGTCGCGAAGTTCGCGGGGGTGACCACGCCCGGGTCGGCGCTGAACGTGAAGACGGTGGTGAGACCGGTCGGGTCGGCCGTGAGGTCTTGCATCGCTCCGGTCACGGTGACGCCGACTCCGCTTCCTCCACCGCCGGACGAGCAGGCCGCGAGCCCGAGAGTCCCCGCGACGAGTGTGATCCAGAGCAGTTTTCTACCGATCGCCATGGCCAGAGATGTCCTTGTGCTTGCTGCCTCGACGTCCCACGGGCCGCGCACGTTCACGATTCGTGCGAGCGGCTGGGGGCCAGACAGGACCCCCGGGGGGACGACGCCGAGCTATCGTCCGGGTCGCGCTCCGGCCTTGCGGGTCGCCCGCGGGCCCGCGAGCGGCTTCTCGGCATCGGGACCGCGGTGCGGTGCCGACGCCTCGGCACCGCGCAGCGGTCCCGTGGCATGCAGGGGGCCCGCGCAGCGGGCCCCCTGCATGCGCCCCCGCGCAGCGGAGCCCCTCACCGAACCGAGGCGCCCGAGCCGGACTCCCGCACCCTCAGTCCACGACGACCGGCAGAACCCAGTGCTCGGACAGCACCGTCCCACCCGGCGTCCGAAACGCGACCTGCACGCCCAGCCGCCGCCCGATCCACGCGGGATCGTTCGGAACCTGCAGCAGGAAGCTCGAGCGGCCGTGGGAGTCCGTGCGGCGGACGCTGGAGCTCACGCCCGCGTCGCGGTCCAGCCAGAGCACCCCGGCCGCGCCGGGAATCGGGCCGGGAGCCGCGCTCGGCGGCCCGACCAGGAACACCGCGCGTGTCGCGGCCGGGTCGCGGGCGGCGATGCGCAGCGTCTGACCGAGGCGCGCCTGTCCGACGGCCTGCACGTTTCGATCGCCGGTGTCGAACATGCGCACCTCGCCCGTGGTGCCGAACTGGTTGGCGTGGACGCTCTTGGTCGCCACGGCCACGCGCGTCCCGTCGGCCGCGAGATCCAGCGCGAACGCGCTGCCCGGCAGATCGACGCGCAGTACCTCGCCGGCATCGCGGTCGACGATCCACACCTCGGGGTCACCGTCGCCGTCGCCCCAGCTCGCGAAGGCCGCGCGCCGACCGTCGGCGGTCAGCTCCACGGCCTGCGGGAAGTTCTGCAGTCCGCCCGCGACGCCGGGGTGAGAGCGCGTGAACCACCGGGTTCCGGCGGCGACGTCCCAGACCTCGAAGCGGGCCGAGACGCCGTCCGCGGCGTTCCACCAGCCCACGGCGACGACGTCTCCGTCGGCGGAGAGCGCGGCGCGCGTG
>JAUHYJ010000485.1 GCA_030425785.1 Acidimicrobiia bacterium
CTGTTCTGATCGCGTTGGTGCCGCCAGTGACGGTGACGGTCAGCGACGCCCGAGCCGACTGAGCCGGGCGACCAGGACCTCCATCACGGTCTGGTCGTCGAGGTCGGTGTCACCGCGCAGGTCGAGGTCGGCCGCGGCGAGCAGATCGACCGCCCGGTGCACGCCGTCGCCCCCGAGGCGGCGGTAGTTGCCGAGCGCCTTCTTGGCCGGGAAGCCGGGCTTGATGCCCATCGCGTCGGCGGCTTCCTGCTCGTTGCGGGCATCGGCACCGTCGAGGCGGGCCAGCTTGGCGTAGTGCCCGTGCAGGATCGCCATGATCTGGAGCGGATGACGGTCGCCGCCGTGCATCATGCGCGCCATGAGCGTCAGCGCGTTCGCCGTCTTGCCGCCGTCGATCGCATCGGTGAAGTCCCACGGCGGCACGCCACCGGCCTCGCCGAGGAACGGCTCGACATCGGCCAGCCCGACCCGGACGCCCTCGCCATACGTCGAACGCAGGACGCCGATGATGCCGTCGAGACGACCCACGTCGTCGCCGAGCTGGTCGGCGATGCGGGCGGCAGCGGCCCCGTCGAGACGGATGCCGTGTTCCTCGGCCTCGACCCGCACCCACTGCTGGCGGTCCTTGGCCCGATTCGGCGGGGTGGTGTTGGAGATGTGGCCGCCGCACGCCTTGACGGCGTCGTTCAGCTTCTTCGCCAACCGGCCGCCGCCGGCGACGAGCACGAGGTCGGTCGTGTCGAGCGGGTTGTCGAGGTAGTTGACCAACGGCGTCACGTCGTCGGCGCTGAACCGTCCGATGCCGCGCGCCACCACCACGCGCTTGTCGGTGAGGAACGGCATCGTCTGGGCCGCGTCGGCGACCTCGCGCAGCTCGTACTCGTCGCCGTCGAACTCGTCGACCATGAGGGACCGGTCACCGTCGCCGAGCAGCTGGTGGATGAGGTCGTGCGCCTTCGACCGCAGGATCGACTCGTCGTCACCGGTCAGCAGATGGACTCCCATGGCGACCCCCGTTCATAGCAGCCGATCGACGGCTCGCGGCAACGACGGCGACGACGATGGCACCGGCGAGCACGGCCCAGCCGATCCACGTCGCCGTTCCGCCCGGTTCGAGCCGGGCAGCCACGATCGAAACGGTGTCGACCCATCGCACCCCGACCCGGCACGGCAACATCACCAGCGGCGCCACCGCGGGCACCGTGCCCGCCAGCAGACCGGCCGGCAACCCGTACAGCATCACGAACCCCGCAACCGGCACCGCCAACAGATTCGCCGGCACGCTCACCAACGGCAGCCGGCCGAACACCAGCATCGCCGGCACCACCACCCCGACCTGCGCACCCAGCGTCACCCCGAGCGGCAGCGCCACCGGCCCCACCGCCGACAACCGGCTCGCCAACCACGGCCCGACGGTGCACACTCCCCCCGTCGCCCCGACCGACAACCAGAAGCCGACCGACCGGCACAGCAGCGGATCGATCAACAACAGACCCGTCACCGCCCAACACAACAACACGAACGGCGAACGCTCACGCCCCAGCACGAACGCGGTCGCCGACAACCCTGCCATCACCCCCGCCCGCACGATCGACGGCTCGAACCGCGTCAACGACACGAACCATGCGATCAGACCGATGGTGACCGCCCACCGCCACCACGGACGCAGCCGCACGAGCAACGGCCCCGCGGCAGCCAACACGAAGCTCACGTTCTGCCCGGACACGGCCGTCAAGTGACTGAGCCCGCTGGCTCGGAACCGGTCGATCATCGCCCGCGGCTGGTCGCGATCGTCGCCGACCACGAGGCCGCGGAAGAGCGCACCGTCGTCGCCGGGCAAGGTCGCGGCGCCCCGTTCGATCAGCTCGCGGACCCGGTTCGACGCCCGGTCGACGGGCGACCCGGTGGCGACATCGCTCGCCCAGTCGACCCGGAACTCCCCCACGACGTGCTGCCAGGCGACCCGGCCCGCGCGTTCGTCGTCGAGCACTCGGCGGTCGCCGTGCAGCACGACCCGCTCCCCCGCCCGCCAGCCGCGCACGCGGATCTGCGCGGCGCGCCGTCGTTCCGACACCTCGAACCGCTCCCCCTCGATCTCGACGATCACGCGCGTCGCTCGACCGAAGGGTTGCGGGTCGTCGACCAACTCGACCCAGCCCTCGTACGGTCCGACCCGGTCGGGCGCGAGCGCGGTCCACGCAGCCTCAGAGCGTGCCGCCCCCAGGATGGCCAGCACGGCGATCGCCAACAGCGCCCGCCGTGGCGCGTGCACGCACCCGCGCAGCAGCACGAGAGCGACCAGCACGACGACCACCACCACCGGCGACGACCGCCGGCCCGTGGCGACCGCGACGGCCACGGCGGCACCGACCGGGAGTGCCGCACCGACGGCCTGGCGCTCGATCGGTCGTCGCACACCGTAGGCTCTGCGTATCGACACCCTGACCCGCCACGACCACGGCGCCGATGCGCCGACCGGAGCGCCGCTCACCGGCGGACCCCGTTGGTACCGGCGTCGCATCCGCACGCTCGGCCCGCTGTACGGCGTGATCCCCGGGCTGGTCCTGGGCGCCGTCGCGGTGATCGCGCTGGCCGTGAGCGATACGCGGGCGAGTGGGCTGATCGGGCTGGTCGCCGGTGCGTCGGCGGCCCCGGGTCTGCTGGTCGCCGGTGCCCCGTTCGGTGACGACGGCAACTACCCGCTCGCGATCGTGGCCAGCATCCCGATGTGGCTGCTGATCGGATGGTGGGCGAGCCGACGGGCGACGTCCCGCAGCGTCGCCGGCTGGGCCGACTACGCACGCGAGCTCGTGTGGCTGACGCTCGCCGTCGTCGCCGGCGCGGTCGTCGCCATCGTGGTGGCGGCGTCGGTCGTCGGCGAGTCGTTGATCCTCTGAGCACCTCGTCGAGCACGGTCACACGGTCACCAGATCGCGCAGCGCGGCAAGCTTGGCCGGACCGATGCCGGGCACGCGGTCGAGGTCGTCGACCGCGGCGAACGGACCATTCCGGTCACGATCGTCGACGATCGCCGCCGCGGTCGCCGGCCCCACGCCCGGCAGCTGCTCGAGCTCGGACGCCGTCGCCCGGTTGACGTCGATCGGACCGCTCGGGGTGCTGACGGCGTCGTCGGCCACGGCCGGTTCGGGCGCCAGCACCGTCGACGGCTCGACCTCGCCGAGTGCCGGCACGTAGATCCGCTGGCCGTCGGCAAGCGGTTGGGCGAGGTTCAGCGCGTCGAGGTCGGCGTCGGACGCCGCACCACCGGCACGCTCGATGACGTCGTGCACCCGCGGCGCGGTGTCGAACTCGTACACCCCCGGAGCGAGCACCCGCCCGGCGACGTGGACGACGACGGCGTCGTCGCGGGCGTCGGTCTCGGCGTCCGCGTCGGCCGGCGCGGTCACCGGAGGCGGCAGCGTGGCTCCCGGCTCGCTGCTGGCACCGGTGGACGCCGACGTCAACGGCAGTGTGGCCTCGGTCGCCGGGGTCGGCGCCCGCACCAACCACCACCCACCGGCGGCGACGACCGCGACGCACACCGCCGTCGTGACGAGCCGCACCGGACCG
>JAUHYJ010000486.1 GCA_030425785.1 Acidimicrobiia bacterium
AGCGCGCCGGGCTCGGCGGCAGCGCGCCAGCCCCGGCGGCCGGTCGCTACGCCGGCTACCTCGAACTGCACATCGAACAGGGCGCCAACCTCGAACTCGCCGGCAACCGCATCGGTGTCGTGACCTCGATCGTCGGCAGTCGCGACCGCAACATCACCTTCATCGGCGAGCAGAACCATGCCGGCACCACGCCGATGCACCGGCGACGCGATGCGGCGATGCACATGATCCGGACCGCCGCCCGTCTCGACGAGGCGATCGCCGAGCTCGCCGGCGACGCGACGGTGTGGACGATCGGTCGCCTCGCCGCACATCCCGGCGCGGCGAGCATCGTCCCCGGGCGGGCCGAGATGCATCTGCAGTTCCGCGACCCCGACCGCACACGACTCGAGGCCATCGACGAAGCGGTCGAACGTGTCTGCGCGGACGCCGACGACCGGATCGCCGTCGAGCTCGAACGCGAGGTACCGATCCAACCGGCCGCGATGGACCGGGAGTTGCGACGCCATCTCGGCGACGCGTCTGCCGCGCTCGCGCCCGACGCGTGGGTCGAGATGCCGAGCGCCGCCGTCCACGATGCGATGTTCCTGGCCGAGGTCATGCCGGCGGCGATGCTGTTCGTCCCGTCGATCAACGGCATCAGCCACGACGTCGCCGAGGACACCGCCGACGACGACCTCGTGCTCGGGTGTGCGGTGCTCGCCGACGCGGCCGCGCGGGTGCTCGCCGGCTGACCACCGAGGGTCAGCGACCGGCGAGGAGCGCGACGACCGGCGCGAACACGTCGGGCTCGCGGATCACGTAGTGCGAGATGCCCACCCGCTCGCGCAGCGCCATGAGCTTGTCGGCGACCTCGTCGACCGAACCGATCAGCACGAACGGCGTCTCGGCCACGACGTCCGGCGGAGCGCCCAGCCGCTCGGCGGTCTCCTCGACGCTCGGCCCGCTGCCGTCGATCGACACGACCTGCACCAGCGCCGACCGCTCGATCTCGCCGAGCCGTTCGCCGGCGTCGGCCGCCAGCCACGTGGCGCGCTGCTCGACGTGCTCGATCCCGAAGCCGGCACCGGTCGGTTGGCCGCCCTCGCCGTGCACCAGGCCGGTGAACTGGAAGATCTGTGCGTGCCGTGCGGCGAGACCGACCATGCGACGGCCGTGCCCGCCGATCAGGAACGGCACCCGGTCGGCAGCCGGTCGAACGCCGAGGTCGTCGATCGCGATCTGCACGTGCTCGCCGTCGACGTGCGCGGCACCCGTGTCGAGCAGCAGTCGGAGCGCCGTGAGCGACTCGTCGAGCCGCGTCACCCTCGGGCCGGGCGGCCGGATCGGCGACCCGATCGACTCGTGCTCGTGCTCGTCATACCCCGACCCCATCCCGAGCACCAGGCGACCCTCGCTCAGCAGATCGACGGAGGCCGCGGTCCGCGCCAACAACGCAGGATGGTGCAGCTCGTTGTTGATGACCAGCGGACCGACGCGCAACCGCTCCGTCGCGGTGGCAGCGACCACCAGCGGCACGAACGGGTCGATCCCGCCGATGTGGTCGGCGCTGTACAGCTCGTCGTAGCCGAGCGCCTCGACGTGACGCGCGTGTTCGGCCAGCGCAGCCGCGTCGCGGAACGGCCCGCCCTGGACGGCGAAGCGGAACGGGTGGGGCGACGGGACCGAGGACATCTCAGAACGGCATCTCAGAACAGGGTCGGCTGCTCGGGGCGGTACACCCGCGGCACGCCGGGCCACGGCACGTAGTTGTCCATGAACACCCAGGTGCGGCGGTGGATCGCCGACGGCCCCCACCCCTGCAGCGCCGCCTTGTGCTTCGGACAGGGGTAGCCCTTGTTCGTGTCGAAGGCCCAGTGCGGGTACTCGTCCGACAGCTCGCGCATCTGGCGATCGCGCACCACCTTGGCGAGAATGCTCGCGGCCGCCACGCTCAGGCAGTGGCGGTCGGCCTTGACCCGCATCTCGACGGTGTCGACGCACGGCGTGACGAAGTCCCACTTGCCGTCGCTCACGGCGACATCGGGTGCCACGCCGAGGCCGTCGACGGCCCGGCGACACGCGAGCCGTTGCGCGTCGGCCATGCCGAGCTCGTCGCACTCCTCCTGGCTCACCGCGCCGACCGACCACGCGACGCACCACTCGGCGATGCGATCGAACAGCCGCTCACGATCGGCCTCGGTGAGCAGTTTCGAGTCACGAACCCCCTGCACCCGCTTGTCGCGCGGCAAGATCGCCGCCCCCACCATCAGCGGACCGGCCCACGCACCACGGCCGACCTCGTCGATGCCGACCACGACCTCGTGGCCACGTGCCCACAGCTCCTGCTCGATGCGACGCGTCGGCGCCTTGCTGCGAGCGGTACGAACCATCGACGACGACGCTACCGAACCTGGCAGAGTGTCCGGGCATGTCGCTGCGCGTGATCGGATCCGGGCTCGGACGGACGGGCACCATGTCGCTCAAGCTCGCACTCGAACGCCTGCTCGACGGACCCTGCTACCACATGATGGAGACCGGTGCGGACGGCCATGTCGACACGTGGCGTCGGGCAGCCCTCGGCGATCCGCCGGACTGGCGCGACTTCTTCGCCGACAGGGTCGCCGTCGTCGACTGGCCGGCCGCGCCGTTCTGGCCGGCGCTCGCCGCGGCGTTCCCGGACGCGATCGTCCTCCACAGCGAGCGCGACGACACGGCGACCTGGCTGCGGAGCGCCCACGCGACGATCTTGCGGTCCGAGCATCAGGACGACAGCGAGTTCAGCCGGATGTGGGACGCCGTGTCGGGCTTGACCTTCGACGGTTCCTTCACCGACGAGACGGTCACGGCCGCCGGCTACGAACGCCACAACCGGCAGGTGAGGGCCACCGCACCCCGAGGTCGCCTCGTCCACTACCGCCCCGGCGACGGATGGGCGCCGCTGTGCGCTGCGCTCGGCATCGACGTGCCCGACGAACCGTTCCCGCACGTCAACTCGACCGAGCAGTTCCTCGCCCGCCGCGAGGACCGCCGCGACGAGTGAGCGAGTGACGATCGGCTGTGCCGGACCGAGCGCGCCCGCACGAGCACGCCCGCACGACGTGTGAGCGTGGGACATCGGCTCTGCCGGACCGAGCACGCCCGCACGACGTGTGAGCGTGTGAGCGTGTGACGATCGGCTCTGCCCGACCGGGCGGCGCCGCGCGACGATCGGATCGACGAGAGGAGCTCGACATGGCACGCGCACTGGCCGCTGCGGTGCTGATCGTCGCGGCGACCACCGCCGCGTGTGGCGACGACGCCACGTCCACACCGATCCCGACGACGGCGGCAACGCCGCCGGTCACGTCGACGACACCGACCACGATCCCGACGTCCACGACGACGGTCGCACCGACCACCGTCGCACCGACCACGACCACGACCACGACCGTCGCACCGACCACCGTCGCACCGACCACGACGGCCACCACCGTCGCACCGACACCGACGACCGAGCCGCCGATGCCGACCGTGGTACCGGGGATGACCCAGCCCGCCGTCTGGCCGGGCCCGGACACCAGCTTCGACACCCCCGAGGCAGCCGC
>JAUHYJ010000487.1 GCA_030425785.1 Acidimicrobiia bacterium
CGACGGCGGCGCGTCGAGCAGTGCCAACAGACCGGCCACCAGATCGCTGACGTAGCAGAAGCTGCGCGTCTGGCTGCCGTCGCCGTAGATCGTCAGTGGCTCACCGGCGAGCGCCTGGCGGATCAGGTTCGTGACCACGCGCCCGTCGTCGGGCTGCAGCCGCGGGCCGTAGGTGTTGAAGATCCGTGCGATGCGCGTGTCGACGCTGTGGACTCGTCGGTAGGCCGACGTCATGGCCTCGGCGAATCGCTTGGCCTCGTCGTAGCACGAGCGCGGACCGGTCGTGCTGACGTTGCCCCGGTAGTCCTCGGTCTGGGGGTGGACCTCCGGGTCGCCGTACACCTCGCTCGTCGAAGCGAGCACGAAACGAGCCCCGGCGGCGACCGCCACGTCGAGCAGGTGCCGGGTCCCGACGCTGCCGACGTCGAGCGTCTCGACCGGGCGTTCGAGGTACGCGGGCGGGGAGGCCGGACTCGCGAGATGGAGCACGGCGTCGACCGCACCGGACGTCCGGAAGGGCGCGAGCACGTCGGCCTCGCACACGTCGCCCACCACGAGCTCGGCCGTCGTGCCGGCGAGGTTGTCGCGAGCGCCCGTACTGAGGTCGTCGACGACGATCACCTCGGCGCCACGGGCGAGCAGGGCGTCGGTGAGGTGCGATCCGATGAAGCCGGCGCCGCCGGCGACGAGGACGCGACCGCTCACGAGCGCCGGCCCTCCCGGGTCGGCGGCGGACCGATCGGGCGTCGCCCGCAGGCCGTTCGCGGCACGGTCGTCCAGGCTAGCGAGGCCGCCCCGCCGACACGCGGAGGGGTCCGCACGCTGGCGCGAGGGTGGCACTACGGTCGCGTCGATGACCCCTGCCGCCGTCGACGACGCGTGTTGGGAACGCACCGGCAGCTTCTGTGAGTTCGTGTACTCGAACACGGGCGAGAACGAGACGCTCGCCGGGCTCGCCGAGTGGTTCGTGGCCCAGCCACTGAAGATCCTCCTGGTCGTCGCGATCGCGATGATCGCGACGCGCTTGTCGCGCCGGTGGGTCCGGCGGGTCGTGCAGCGCGTGATG
Organism: Acidimicrobiia bacterium; assembly: GCA_030425785.1. Lineage (GTDB taxonomy): Bacteria > Actinomycetota > Acidimicrobiia > Acidimicrobiales > Ilumatobacteraceae > Ilumatobacter. The sequence goes on from JAUHYJ010000487.1 coordinate 1,067, forward strand.
CGCCCGCACATGTCGCCGACGCAACGCCTCGAACGGATCGGCATCAGCGTCCCGTCGGTGCTCGAACCGGAGGCCTCGGCCCGCCGCGAGGCCCGGGCGAGCTCGATCTCGACGATGCTGACCAGCACGATGATCGTCCTCATCTGGACGATCGCCCTCTTGACGATCCTCGGCATCGCCGGCATCGATCTGCGCCCGCTCATCGCCGGCGCCGGCATCGCCGGTGTCGCGCTCGGCTTCGGCGCCCAGTCGTTGGTCAAGGACTGCATCGCCGGGTTGTTCATGCTGCTCGAGGACCAGTACGGGATCGGCGACGTCGTCGACCTCGGCGAGGCGACCGGCGTCGTCGAGGACATCACGCTGCGCACCACGGTGCTCCGGGGCATCGACGGGACCGTCTGGCACGTGCCCAACGGCGTCGTCCAGCGTGTCGGCAACAAGAGCCAGCTCTGGTCCGTGGCGGTGGTCGACGTCGACGTCGCCTACGACTCCGATCTGGCCCGGGCACGCGAGCTCCTGCACCGTGCGGCCCAGGAGGTGTGCGAGCGGCCGGAGTTCGAGGCACGCGTCCACGAGCCGCCGATGGTGCTCGGCGTCGAGGCGCTCGCCGCCGACGGCATCACGCTGCGGCTCACCGTGCGCGTCGATCCCGGCTCGCAGTGGGAGCTGCAGCGGGCGATCCGTGAGCACGTCAAGCAGACGTTCGACGACGAAGGTGTCGAGATCCCGTTCCCGCAGCGCACGATCTGGATGCGGGTCGAGCCCGGTGCGGCGGAGCACGAGCAGTGAGCGCCGCCCTGCTCGCGTTCTTGCACCGTCCCAGCACGAACACGCTGGCGGTGGCGATCGTGTGCGTCGGAGCGGCCGCCGCTGCCTCGTGGTGGGCCGAGCGATCGACTCGCGCTCCCCGCCCCGAGCCGTCCGGCGATCGTCGTCCGGCGCCGCTCGAGGGGCAGGCGCTCGAGCCCCCGGCCGTCGTCGGGTTGCTCACCAACGAGTTCACCGCACCCCGCTCGGCCGTCACGGCGACGGCCCTCGACCTCGCCGCGCGCGGTTGGATCCGCTTGTCGACGGTCGACGGCGAGCCGGTCGTCGTGACGCGAGGCGCACCCGCACAGGGCGACTCACTGCGCCCGTACGAGCAGCAGGTGCTGAACCACCTGGCATCGCGGGCGTTCAACGATCTCAGCTCGGCCAGCACGCTCGCCGCGTCCCAGCATCGCCTCGACCGCCGTTGGTGGCTGCGCTTCGACCGTGCGGTCGCCGCCGACGCCGCCGACCGCGGCCTGTCGTCACAGCGGTACACCCCCATCGAGCTCGCGCCCCCGGCGGCGTTCACGGTGATCGCGATCCTGGCGTGGTGGTTCTCGGCCCGCAACGGCGACGAGATCGCCATCGCCGACTCGTGGCAGTCACGGGCGATCTGGCTGGCGACGCTCGGGGCGATCGGCGTCGTGGCCGCCACCACGGCCCTGCGCGCCGTCGGCGGTGCGCAACGACCGAGCGCCGCCGGGGTCGAGCGCATGAACGCCTGGATGGGCTTCCGGCGTCGGCTGGTCGAGCGCATCCCGGCGAGTGCGACGATCCTCGCCGCGCCGGAGCAGCAGGTCGCGCTGGCCCAGGCCCTGGTGATGGGCGTCGCGACGCAGACCGCGGGCCAACTGCCGGTCGCCCCGGAGGACCCGAGGCGCGCCTGGTCCGACGCCGGTGAGCAACCGCACCTCGTGAGAGTGCGCTATCCGGTTCGCCCGGGCTACGGGCAGCACCCGGCGAAGCTCGCCGCCGTGGGCGTCGTGCTCTTCTTCGTCGGGCGCTGGCTGCAGGGCTGGCTCCGGCGCGTCGGCGACGGCGAGGCACTCGAATCGCTGCTCGATCGGGTCCCGGGCCAGATCGACCTGATCCGTGACATCGCCGATCTGCTCGCGCTGGCCTGCTGGCTCCCGGTGCTGTGGGCGTTGTGGGCCGTCGTCGCGGGCGCCGTCGACACCCTCGTGACGCGGGAACGGATCGGCGCGGTCGTCCGAGCACCGCGCCCGTCGGCGGTGCTGCACCCGCTGCTGTTGAACGTCGTCAAGCCGTTCGCTGAGCGCGACCGGTTCAGCACCTACCTGGCCGTCGACGACGGCCGACGCCGCACGGTGTGGGCGTGGCTGGCGAGCGAGCGCAGCGCCGCGCCACAGGGGGCACAGGCACGCGTGCGCGCGACGCCGATGCTCGGCTACGTACGGTCGTCGGAACCGGTCGGCACGGCGACGCGCCGGCCCGCCGACTGAGGCCGCCCTCAGCGACGGGCCGCGCCGGCGACGGCGACGCGGATGCGATAGAGCGACGTGTTCGCGGTCGCGTAGAGCGTGCGCCCGTCCGGCCCGCCGAACTCGACGTTCGCACAGACCTCCGGTAGCCGCAGGGTGCCGAGCAGGAGCCCGTCGGGGTCGTAGCAGTGGACGCCCTGCTGCCCGCTCGACCAGAGTCGACCGGCGTCGTCGAGGCGGAAGC
>JAUHYJ010000488.1 GCA_030425785.1 Acidimicrobiia bacterium
TGCGCGACAAAGAAGACGCCGACGACTACCGCTACTTCCTCGAACCCGACCTCGTGCCGCTCGCGCCCGACCCGGACTGGATCGAGGCGGTGCGGGCGTCGCTGCCGCCGCTGCCGGCGGCCCGTCGCGAGCGGCTGGCCGCCGCCGCCGGTTCGTCGCCCGCCGACGAGGCGGTGATGGTCGTCGTCGATCGTGGGCAGGACGACTACGTCCACGCGGTCGCCGAGGCCGGCGGCGATCTCGGCCGCGCCATCGTCCACGTCCAGCAGGCCTTCGCCGAGCTCGGACCCGACCCCAGCGTGCCTGCCGCCGATCTGGCGAAGCTGACGACGATGGAGACCGGTGGCGAGCTGACCTCGACCCAGGCCAAGACCGTGCTCGGGGTGCTGATCGAACGCCGCGGTGGTGACGCGGCCGCGATCGCTGCCGAGATGGGCTTCGAGGCGATGGACACGTCCGAGCTCGACGCGCTCGTCGATGCGGCGATCGCCGCCGAGCCCGACGCGTGGGCCAAGTTCTGCGCCGGCGAGGGCAAGGCGATGGGCGCCCTGGTCGGCCACGTCATGAAGGCGTCACGCGGGCAGGCCGACGGCAAGGCCGTCAGTCAGCTGCTCAACGAGCGCAAGAGCTGAGCCGGTCGCTGCGACGACCACCCGATCGCGTCCGGCTCGTCTCGACTCGTCCAGCGCACGGTCGCGCCCGCGCTGACAGGTCCACGAACCCGGCGGCCGCCCGTCAGCCGAGCTCGATGAACTCGAGGCCCGCTGTGGTGTAGGCCTCCTCGAGCTCGGAGAGCTGGTCGGCGTGTCGCGCGAGACCGATGATCGATCCGCCTGAGCCCGCCGAGTTGATCGCAGCGCCCGCCCGTCGACCGATCTCGATCAGCCGACGTTGCCGTTCGCCGATCTCGACGAGCTGCAGCCGGATGCCGAGCGTGCGGTGCATCGCGTCGGCGAGGAGCTTCTGGTCGCCGTCGTGGATCGCACGTCGCGCGCGACCGGCCTGCACGGCCAGATCGGACATCGCATCGACGACCGCGCGATCGCCGGCGTCGTGACGCCTTCTCAGCGAACGGTGGACGGTGCCGCTCGGCTCGGCGCCGGCCGGGTCCCATGCGATGAACAGGTGGAAGTCGTCGCTCAGCTCGAGGATGTCGTACCCGATCGGATCGAAGCTCATGGCGACCGGCTTGCCGACGGCCTGGACGAGGCGATCCTGCAAACCTGCCTCGATGCCGAGCCGCTCGCGCTCGACCGCCAACGCGAGCGTGGCCAGTTCGACGGGCTCCCAGGTGTGACCGTCCCATTCGCCGAGCCCGCGCAGGGTGGCGATGATGAGTGCGCTCGATCCGGCGAGCCCGACCGACCGGGGGATGCTCGTCGACGCGGCGAACGACACGGCCGGCGCCGCACTCGCATGCTCGCCGTACGCCTCGACGGTCGCCGTGAGCAGCCGCCGGAGCTCGGGGTCGGAGGTGCGGACCACCGGGTGACCCGACGGACTCGGGTCGAACGTTGCGACCGCGGTGAGATCGGGGATCGGTATCGCGACGACCGCGCCGCCGTACCCGTCCGACGGGTTGCCGGCGAGCGCGGCTCGCGCCGCGCACGTCGTCACGATCTGTCGTCCGGTCGACATCGGTCGCATCTCTAGCACGCCGGGCGAGCATCGGCGGTCGTCGGCGACGATCGCCACGTCGACCCGTCGTCGTCAGCGGAAATCGGACGTCGATCGTCGTGTCCGATTTCCGCTCGTGCCGCCTCCGGCGACCTGCGAGGATGTCGACATGACCAGCAGCACGTTGCTCGACGACGACCGGTGCTACCGGGCCGCCGCGAGCCGCGATGCTCGCTTCGACGGATGGTTCTACGTCGCCGTGCGCTCGACGGGGATCTACTGCCGCCCGAGCTGCCCGGCGGTCACCCCCAAGCGGCGCAACGTCGAGTTCCATCCGACGGCGGCGGCGGCGCAACAGCTCGGGTTCCGCGCCTGCAAGCGGTGCCGTCCCGATGCGGCGCCCGGCTCGCCCGAGTGGAACGTGCGCGGCGACGTCGTCGCACGTGCGATGCGGCTGATCGGCGACGGTGTCGTCGACCGCGACGGCGTCGGAGGTCTGGCTCGTCGGCTGGGGTACAGCGAGCGCCATCTCCACCGGCTCCTCGTCGACGAGCTCGGCGCCGGGCCGCTCGCGCTCGCGCGGGCACAACGCGCCCAGACGGCGCGCACGCTCATCGAGACGACCGAGTTGTCGATGACCGACATCGCCTTCGCCTCCGGCTTCGGCAGCATTCGCCAGTTCAACGACACCGTCCGCGAGGTGTTCGCGTCCTCGCCGACCGGTCTGCGCTCGGCTCGGCATCGGCGAGGCGCGGGCGCCAGCGGCTCGGTGTCGGTGCGGCTGCCGGTGCGGGCGCCCTTCGCCGGCAGCGAGCTGTTGTGGTTCATCGGTGCCCACGCCGTTCCCGGTGTCGAGTGGTACGACGGCGAGCGGTCACGGCACCGTCGACATCGGCCTCGGCGATGCCAACGAGGTGCGGGCCGAGTTCCGTCTGGCCGACTGGCGCGATCTCGCACCGGCCGTCGGCCGGGTGCGGCGCCTCCTCGATCTCGACGCCGATCCGGTCGCGATCGATGCCGCGCTGGCCGCCGATCCGGTGCTCGCACCGCTCGTGTCGGCGTGCCCCGGGCGACGTGTCCCCGGTTCGGTCGACCCGTTCGAGTCGCTGATCCGCACGATCGTCGGCCAGCAGGTCTCCGTCGCCGGTGCGAGCCGGGTGACCGGCCGCGTGGTCGAGTCGCTCGGTGAGCCGCTCGCCGTCGACCATCCCGTGCTCGACGTCGTCTTCCCACAGCCCGACCGGCTCGCCGGTGCACCGGCCGAGTCGTTCCCGATGCCGGCGGCACGCGGTGCGACGGTACGCCGCGTCGCCGCCGCGATCGTCGCAGGCGATCTCGTACTCGACGACGGCGTCGATCGCGACGAACTCGTCGAACAGCTCTGCTCGATCAAGGGCATCGGTCCGTGGACCGCCCTCCACACCGTCATGCGCGGCTTCGGCGACCCCGATGTCGTGCTAGTCGGCGATCTCGTGCTCCGCCGCGCCCTCGAGGCCCACGGTCTGTCGGCCGGCGACACCGACCGCTGGCGTCCGTGGCGCAGCTATGCCATGCACCACCTCTGGAGCACCCTCTTCTCGCCCCCGTCCCCGACAAGGAGCCACCGATGACCGTCTCGATCCCGACCCCCACCGCCGACACGTCCTCGACCGGGATACGTCGCCACCGGCGTATCGACACTCCGATCGGTGAGCTCACCGTCGTCGCCCACGACACGGCGGTCGTCGCGATCGACTGGCACGATCATGCGACCGACGATCAGGGCGTGCCGGCCGAGCCGGGAGAACTCGACGTGCTCGACACGGCCGTCGAGCAGCTCAGGGAGTACTTCGCGGGTGATCGCATCGACTTCGACCTGCCGCTCGACCCGGTCGGCACCGAGTTCCAACGTCAGGCGTGGAACGCGCTCTGCGCGATCCCGTTCGGCGAGACGAT
>JAUHYJ010000489.1 GCA_030425785.1 Acidimicrobiia bacterium
CCAGATCGATGCGACGTTCTGGAAGGACGTCGACACCGGCGAGAAGGCACCGCCGGACGCCTTCCCGAACGCTGGGCCGCCCGGCGTCGCGACCGGCGTCGTCGCCGTGATGGTCAACGTCGACGGGCGGTGGTTGCTCGACCAAGGCGCGCTGGAGCCGCAGGCGTGCGCTTGACGGCTGCGCGCCCGCTACTTCTCGCTCTCATCTTCTGCTGCGCGGTCCCGACCCACGCCGGCGCCGCGCCGCCGGGTGGTGGTGGGCCGGGCGTAACGCCGCCACCGCAGCCCGGACCGATCACCGTGCACCACCGGAACGGATCGGGTGGCGTCTCGGCGACGACGTCGATCCCGTACGGGTCGAGCTTCCGGACTCAGGGTGGGTCGGACCGATCACCGTGCCCGTTCCGCTATCGGCCAGACGCCGACGGCGACGGTGAGCTGGACGAGGGAGCGGAACCAGAGGAACGCGAATCGATGCGTTGGACGTTCCGGGAGACGACCGACCGGGTGATCGTTGACGCGGACTGGGAGGCGGCGGAGGGTATGACCAGCGTCGATGTCGAGGAAGTGTTCGCCACCTACGGTCCCGTCGCCGACGCATTCCGACGGTTTGATGTCTATTGCACCGGCCGGCACGGAAGCGGCTTCGAAGCGAATCAACTACTGAACAGCGTCCAGGTCTCCGTGCGGGATCCGTTCTGGGGTGTCTTCGCGGGCGTCGCCCGCGTGTGGGCGGGCGTGCAACTCGATCGGCCGTCGCTCTCGACGATTCCGTCGTCGGATGTCTTCGGCGGACTGCCCGTCAACATGCCGACTTCGCTCCAGATCGGCGCCGATCACTGGGTCGTCTACGCGTCGCCACCTGTCGACTTTCGTGGCTGGTCGGCGAGACTCGTGCTGACGCCAGCGGCGCTCGACTTCGTCGTTGGCTTCGAGCCGGACGACGGCTCGGCGGTGACACTGACGGTGCCGTGCTTCGGGGGCTTCGTCGAACCTGACGGCTCCCAGAACATTCCCGCACGAGATGACTCGATCCCGGACTTCGCAGAACCCGGCCAGCTCGACGAGCCGTGCGTCTGGATCCCACCCGAACCAGGTGACGTCACCATCCGCGCCCGAATCATCTACCGGGTGCGCTACGTCGTCTCCGGCTTCGTCGAGGAACAGCCTCCGTACGAGTGGGAGTCCGATCCGCTGACCGTGCGGGTCGACGAACTGCGGGCCGTCAACACCCGACCGGGATCGTGACCAGGAGGACCTATGACCGCCGATCTTGATCTCGACGCACCGTCGCACAGGACGGTCGAACGAGCGAACGTGCCCGGGCCAGCACGACGTGTGCGAGTGCCGTGGCTCGCAGCCGCTGTCGGCGCGGCGCTGCTCACCGCGGCGATCGTCCTCTGGGGCTTCGGCCGCGCGGCCGATCGACGAGAGGTCCTGATGGTCGCCGAGGCGATCGGGCGGGGCGACACCATCGAACCGACTGACCTGACCACCTCGTTCGTCGCCGTCGACACGCCGACCCAGCTCTACTCTGCCGAGCAACGCGAGCAGATCGTCGGCGCGATTGCAGCGACCGACCTCGCTCCTGGCGATCTCGTCGGCCCCTCGACCGTGACGTCCGGTGAGCAGCTCCCGAATGGCTGGCAGGACATCGGTGGTCTACTCCGCGCCGGCAACTACCCGTCGTCGATCGCGATCGGAGATCGCATGCTTGCGCTGCCGCAGGAAGGTGAGCCTCTTGGCGTCGAGGTGCTCGTCGTCGACGTGTCGATCGGTGACGACCGAGCGGCCCTCGTCGTGCTCGCCGCCCCGCCGACGGATGCGGGCCGCGTCGCGCAATGGTCGGCGGACGAGAACCTCGTACTCGTTGGAGTCGATCGGTGACGCAGGTCATCGCACTGGCCTCCGTCAAGGGAACCGGCGGTGTGACATCGAGCGCGCTCGGCCTCGCCGCTGCGTTCGGGATGCGATCCGATGCGCTGGTGCTCGAAGCTGACCCGTCCGGCGGGTCACTGCTCGGTTGGTGCCCAACGCTGGACCCGACGGCCGGCGGGCTCTACGAGGCCGCCTTCGAGCGAGAACGACCTGGTCTCTCGACGTTCGTCCAGCCGCTCGGCGACATCGGTGTCGTCGTCGCTCAAGGCGAGCCGTACCGGATTGCCGCAGCGCTCGAACGGCCACGAGGCTGGCGATCGCTGCTTGACGGCATCGCCGACCGCGTGGTCGTCGACCTCGGACGGCTCTTCCCTGGCACTCCCGCACGCGCCGTCGCTGGTGTCTCCGACCGATTGATCCTTGTCGCTCCGCCCGAACCGGGTGCGCTCGCCGCCACCGTCGAGTGGATCGGACGCGGAGGTCAACACGAGGCGACCGGCATGCGTATCGAGTCCAGCCGGATCGGACTGCTCACGGTTGACACCGGTGGCGACCGCCGACAACGCATCGACCCGCACCGTCTCGGCGACGAACTCGGGGTCGAGCACGTCGGCCACCTCCCGTTCGATGGGGCCACCCTCGAGACGGTGTGCCGCGGCGCCTCGCTCGCTCATCGGAGCATGCGTCGATCGAGGCTCGCCCCGGCGCTCTCCGCCGTCGTCGAGCGACTCATCGTCGAGTCGAGGTCGAAGGTGCGGCGATGACTCTCAATACCGACGAACTCACGTCGCTCGCCGATCGGGTCCGGCGCGAGCACGGCAGACGGCTTCCCGCCGCGCTTGTTCGCGAGTCGCATGGGGATCGAGAGCTCCGTCTCGAGCGGACGAAGTACCAGTTGGAGACCGAGATTCTCCCGCTGGTCAACGAATCACGAGTCGCAGCGAGAGAACCCACGCTCAGCACCGAGGACGAGGATCGCCTGGTCGAGACGATCCTCTCGTCGATGTTCCTGCTCCCGCGGTTGCTCGGGATCCTCGAACGCGAACCGCTGGCCGAGGACGTCGTCGTTCTCGGTTCCTCTCCGGTCCGGGTCGACCGGGCGGACGGGAGCGTGGGCCTCTACGACCCGATCGTTCGAGCGGACCGCGATCTCGAACCGGTCATCGCCGACGTTGCGGCCGCGCATCACCGACCGTTCAGCTTCGAGACGCCCTTCGTCGACGTGCAGCTCTCGCCGCGCCTGCGGTTCCACGGTCAGGGCTTCGACGTCGTCTCGCGACCGATGATCGCGATCCGAGTCCATCGGGCACTCGGAGCGACGTTCGCCGACCTGTTCCAGTGGGGCGCACTGACCGCCGGTCTGCGCTACTTCCTCGGCGAAGCCGCGCCCCGAGCCGGGCTGTCGCAGGCGTACACGGGTGCGCAGGGCTCCGGGAAGACGACGTTCGTGCGAGCCGTGGGTCTCGCACACGACGAGGACACCCGCATGCTGACGATCGAGACCGACTTCGAGTTGGGCCTCGCGTCGTTGGGCCGGCCGTGGACACAGGAGATGCAGGCTCGAATCCCGATCGTGGCGTCGGGCGCAGGAATCACGCCCGCCGATCTGATGAGACCGGCGCTGCGAACCCGGGCCGAAGTGAACATCATCGGCGAGGTCCGTGGAGACGAAG
>JAUHYJ010000490.1 GCA_030425785.1 Acidimicrobiia bacterium
TGCTCGCGCCTTCGGCGGGCGAGCCACGGCTGCGGCTGCTGATGGCGATCGACGCCGACGGCCGGATCGAGACGCTCTTCGTTCAGCCGGCCGATCCACCCGTGCTCGACGACCCGCCGGCCTCGTTCGACGAGGCCGTCGAGGAGCTCGACGAGCTGGGGCGGGTCGGTGCGCTCTCGGCCGAGATCGTCGACGGTGTGTGCACGGCGATCGACGAGCGCGGTGCCGACGATGTGCTCCCGATCGGTTCGGTGTTCAAGCTGTACGTGCTCGGCGCCGTCGCCGACGCGATCGCAGCAGGTGAGCTCGACTGGGAGGACGAGCTCACCGTGACCGACGATGTCCGCAGCCTGCCGTCGGGGATCACCCAGGACGAGCCGACGGGCACCGCGCTGTCGGTGCTCGAGCTCACGGGCCGCATGATCGCGATCTCCGACAACACGGCGACCGACCTGTTGATCGACGCCGTCGGCCGTGATGCCGTCGAGCAGATCCAGGCTGAGATGGGGCACGCGGACCCGACGCTCAACGAGCCGTTCCTCACGACGCGCGAGGTGTTCATCATCAAGACCGACGACATGCTGCTCGAGCGGTTCGCCGGCGCCGACCCCGGTGCCCGGCGCGCGATCGTCGACGAGATCGCCGATCGGCCGCTGCCCGATCTCGCCCTCGGCGACTTCGCGGGCGACCCGATCGCCCCCGACGCCGTCGAGTGGTTCGCCACGCCGGCCGACCTCTGCCGCGCCCTCGCACACCTCGCCGAGATCAGTACGCAGCCCGGTCTGGCCGAGATCGCCGCGGTGATGAGTGAACAACCCGGGATCCCGGCGCAGGGCTTCGACGAGGTGTGGTTCAAAGGTGGGAGCGAGCCCGGCGTGCTGGCGGCAGCGTGGCTCGTACGTCGCGAGGGTCGCACCTTCGCCGTGACGGCCTCGGTGGTCGACCCCGAGGTCGCGTTCGACCAGCAGTTCGCTCTGCTCACCATGGCCGAGCTGCGGGGCTTCCTGCCGTGACCGGCGTGGCGCTCGACGCCGCGGTCCGCGGTACCGTCGGGCGTGGCCACGATCGCGGTGTTCGGGTTGGGGGAGGCAGGTTCGTTGATCGCGGGCGACCTGGCCGCCGCCGGCGCAGTCGTCCGGGCCTACGACCCGGCTGAGGTCGACACACCGGCCGGTGTGCGCCGTTGTGCCCAACCGGTCGAGGCCGTGGCCGGCGTCGAGCTCGTCGTGTCGATCGTGCCGGCGGCCGATGCTCCGACCGCCGCCCGCCAGGCGCTCGACGAGATCCCCGACGGTGCGGTGTACGCCGACCTCGGGACCGGCTCGGCGGAACTGAAGCGCGAGCTCGCCGGTCTCGTCGAGCCCCGGCTCGCCTTCGCGGACGTCGGCATGATGACCACGGTGCCGGGACACGGGCTCGCCGTGCCGTCGCTGGTGTCGGGCTCCGGGGCCGCACGGTACGTCGAGCTGCTGACGCCGTACGGCGCCGTGGTCGAGGCGGTCGGCGCCGAGCCGGGGGTCGCTGCCACGCGCAAGTTGCTGCGCTCGGTCGTGACCAAGGGGCTCGCAGCGGTGATCATCGAGTCGATGCGCGGCGCGCAGGCAGCGGGTGAGGCCGAGTGGGTGTGGGGCAACATCGTGCACCAGCTGACGGTCACCGACGAGACCTTCATCCGGCGTCTGGTCGAGGGGACGGGGGTGCACCACGAGCGGCGCCTCCACGAGATGGAGGCCGCCGCCGACCTCTTGGTCGAGTCGGGCGTCGAGCCGGTCATGACCAGGTCGACCGTCGAGCACCTGCGCCGGACCGCCGACCAGGGTGTGCCAGAGTTGCCGTCATGACGACGGTCGGCATCCTGCACCCGGGTGCGATGGGTGCGACGGTCGGCGCCGCCTCCAGTGCCGAGGTCATCTGGTGCCCGGCCGGGCGCTCGGACGCATCGGTGGCACGCGCCGAGTCCGCCGGGCTGCAGCCGGTCGATTCGCTCGGTGATCTCGTCGAACGCAGCGAGGTGATCGTGTCGGTGTGCCCGCCGGCCTCCGCGGCCGACGTGGCCGACGACGTCGCAGCGACCGGGTTCGACGGCGTCTACGTCGACGCCAATGCGATCGCGCCGGCGACCGCACGGGGGATCGCGGCCAGGTTCGAGCGGTTCGTCGACGGCGGCATCGTCGGCCCGCCGGCCCACCAGGCCGGCACCACCCGGCTGTACCTGTCGGGTCTGGCGGCAGACGACGTGGCCACGCTGTGGGACGGGAGCGTGCTCGACGCCCGGGTGATCGACGGCGGGGCCGGCGCGGCCTCGGCACTCAAGATGGCGTTCGCGACCTGGACCAAGGTGTCGTCGGCGCTGCTGCTCGACGTTCGGGCGCTGGCGCGGGCCGAAGGTGTCGAGGACGCACTGCTCGCCGAGTGGGCGATCTCGATGCCGGACACGGCCGAGCGGTCCGAACGCACGGCCGCCGGCGTCGGGCCGAAGGCCTGGCGGTTCGTGGGGGAGATGGAGCAGATGGTCCGCGCCTTCGCCGATGCCGGTCTGCCGGACGGTTTCTCGAAGGGAGCGGCCGACCTCTACGAACGACTGGCGTCGTTCAAGGACGCCGACGGCGTCACGCTCGACGCCGTGCTCGCTGCACTGCTCGACTCAGCCGGCTGAGACGAGGCGTCTGGCCGCCTCGACCACGGTGCGCACGGCGTTCGACTCGACGTCGTCGTGGACCGACGCGTCGGGGATCTCCTGGGTGGCGCGGTTCACGAGGACGCCGGCGACCATCCCGGCCCGCCAGCCGTTGGCGGCGCACTGGGTGAACAGGGTCGCGCTCTCCATCTCGTAGTTCAGCACGTGGAGTGCCGACCACTCGTCGCTACTGCCCTGGAGCGAGCGGATGACGTAGCCCGACACCGTGTCGTACCGTTCCTGGCCGGGGTAGAAGGTGTCCGACGAGGCCGTGATGCCGGTGTGCACGGTCAGGCCGAGCGCCCGTGCCGCGTCGACCAGCGCGTTCGCGCAGGCGAGGTCGGCGACCGCCGGGTACTCGATGGGGGCGAAGTGGCGGCTCGCGCCGTCGAGGCGGACCGAGCCGGTGGTGACGATGACGTCGGCCACGGCGATGTCGGGCTGGATCGCGCCGGTCGTGCCGACGCGCAGGAAGGTGCGGACGCCGAGCTGGCCCAACTCCTCGGTGGCGATCGACGTGGACGGGCCGCCGATGCCGGTCGAGCACACCACGATCGGGACGCCGTCGGCGCGCCCGAGGTAGCTCGTGAACTCGCGCGTCGCCGCCAGCGGGGTCGGATCGTCGAGGAGGGACGCGATCTTCGGCACCCGCCCGGGGTCGCCCGGCAGGATCGCCAGCGTCGCCCCGTCGAGGTCGCCTCGTTCGAGCCCGAGATGGAAGACATCGGCCACGGCGTCACCGTACCGCTCAGGCCGACGGCTCGGTGTCCCAGTGGCGCAGGACGTCGATCACCGACAGCAGGTGCGACGTCATCGCCGCGCTCGCGCCCGCGGCATCGCCACGCACGATCGCCCGGATGATG
>JAUHYJ010000491.1 GCA_030425785.1 Acidimicrobiia bacterium
CGCGTACACGACCCAGTGATCGGCGCCGATCTGGAGAGACGTCGGCATGTTGACGGGCAGTCCGCCGAAGACATCCGACGACGGAATCGTCGAGAGCGACGGCCGATCGAGTTGCACGCCCGCCCACACGCGGGCGACGCCCGCGAAGACACCCCAGAACGGATCCCGCACCGAGACCAGCGTCGAGCCCAACGACTGGTTCGTCGTGAGTCCGGAGCCCTGGGTTCCGGTGCAGAACACCTGGAAGCGCCGGAAGGCCTCGTCTACCGGGCCATACGTCGCGATGATCTCCTCGACTTCGGTGCCACTCAGCGCAGCAGCTTCCTCCCAGTGCTCGCTGTCGACGGTGCGCTCGGTCGTCTCTCGAAACGTCCATTGCATCGACTGTCGCTGCTCAGGCACCGCGTCGGGATCGACTGAGCCATCGCCGTCGGCGTCGGCGTAGTAGGTGAATGTGCACGGAGCGCGATCACCTCCGCCCTGCGTGCGAAACGTCGACCCGTACGGGATCGACGTCGTCGCCGAGACGCCACCTGACCCGTTCCGGTGGTGCACGGTGATCGGTCCGGGCTGCGGTGGTGGGGTCACCCCCGGCCCACCACCACCCGGCGGCGCAGCGTCGACGTGAGTCGGGACCGCGCAGCAGAAGATGAGAGCGAGAAGTAGCGGGCGCGCAGCCGTCAAGCGCACGCCTGCGGCTCCAGCGCGCCTTGGTCGAGCGACCACCGCCCGTCGACGTTGACCATCACGGCGACCACGCCGGTCGCGACGCCGGGCGGCCCAGCGTTCGGGAAGGCGTCCGGCGGTGCCTTCTCGCCGGTGTCGACGTCCTTCCAGAACGTCGCATCGATCTGGCAGTCCCATACGAAGACACGGTCGGGGTCGCCGTCGTCGTCCTCGACGACATACGGCCTGAGGGTGATTCCACCGCTGATGTCGAGCACCTGATTGAGGGCCGTTCGGTCGGCGATCCCTTGGCGGATCGGCTCCATCACCCGAGCGGTAAACGGCCCGTTGACGAGTTCTGGACTGTCCGGATCGAGCGGCCAGCGGGAGTACGTGACGAGTTCGGCCTCGACCGCCCGCCGATACGCTTCGACGATCGGCTGCTCCTCTGGTGCGACCGTCCGCTGGTTGTTCGGGTCGTCGGGGTCGAGCGGAGCCGGTGCCTGCGGGATCGCCGTACTGGATGGCGCCGCCTCGGTCGTCGTCCGAGGAGGAGCTTCGGTCGTGGCCGTGGTCGAAGAGGCAGCCGACGACGTGGTCGTGTCGTCGGGTGGCGCCGTCGTGCTCGTCGAGGTCGAAATCGGCGCATCGGTCGACGGACCCGGGGCGGTGGTCGTCGAGGCGTCGGCCGTTGTCGGCGGCGCGGGCGTGGAAGTCGAGTCGGCCGAGTCGTCTGACGAGCAGCCGAGCGCGACCAGGCTGATCACTGCCCCGCCCAACATCAGGTGGCGCCACGGCGCTCGCATACCGACTCCTACCCGTCGATTCGGATTGCGCGCCCGCTCGGGCGAGAGTACCTCGGGCGGCTGGAGGTGTTCCATCGCCTACACCACGCCTCTCTCCACTGCACCGGCCGCGAATAGGACGCCGAGCGTCGCTATCGCGATCGCGGGGGAAAACGGGAATCCTCGTCCCCTTGTGCGACGCTGATACCAGAGCCCGAAGACGGCACCCGTCAGGAGCGACGCAAGGAGGCCGACATAGGCCGCCGTGACCGAAACCGCTCCGAGCGTCAGGCCGAGGACGCCCGCGAGCTTCACATCTCCCAGACCGGGTGTGCTCCCACGCGTCACGAGATGCGAGACGAGGAGCGGTCCAGCCATGAGCCCCGCGCCGACGGCGAGGTCCCATGCGTCGAGTGAGCCGCTCGCCACGAGCGGCGACGCTGCGGCAAGGGTCAACGCGAACCCGGCCAGAGTGAGTGGGTTCGGCACCCGGAACTCGCGTAGGTCGACGATGGAGGCGAGGATCGCAGTCGTCGCTGCGATCGGAACCAGCCATCGGGTCGGCGTGGCCCACCACAACGCAACGAGTGCAAGCGAGATGAACCCGGCGAACGTCCAACTCCTGCGACCGACGCCACTCAGGGCCGAGACCGACCGGCGTGCTGTCGGCGCCGTCGGAAACGGCGGCTGGTCGGTTCGGACCATCGGAGAAGCGCCTCTCTCCGCCCGCCTGAGTTCTAGCATGCAAGAATGCCGAAAGCGAGCGGCCGCTTCGGTCGATGCGCTCCGACGACCTATTGTCGCGCCGTGGCGCGACCCCGACTGCAGCGAGCCGAGCCGCTCGAGAACCTTTCCACGCGGCTTCCGGAATCGACCGTCAAGCGCTTGCGACGCCGTGCCGTCGACGACGAGATCTCGATCCAGGAGTTCATCGAGCAAGCCGTGACTCGGGAGCTGCACAGGCGCGACAAGCTCCGCTCCCGGCGCACGACGAAGCAGCCCTGACCTCATACCAAGTCACCCCACCCCGACTGCTCCTTCTCGCACCACACCCTTCAGGAAGGTCGTGAGAAGGCGAAAACGGAAACACCCGTCGGATAAACTTGAATCGTCGGATGGGGTCCGACCTCGAGCCGCAGCGCTCCGAACCAGCAGTCTCCCCGGAAGGAGATCCTCATGCTGACCGTCGGGCAACTCATCCGACAGCTCGAGCACCTGCCTCACAACCTTCCAGTCGGCGCGATCGACGTCGATCGCGTCGCCGGCTCGCAACGACTCACGCTCGCCGTTCGAGACGTCGTCGATGTCGACGTAGCACACGACCAAATACACGGCGAGCCGCTCTCGGTGTGGTTGACATGTCAGCCGACCGAAGCACTGCGAGGCGCACCGGTCACCGTCGTCTCGAAGGACCCGTGCGGGTGCGCCGTTCCACTCGACCCAGCACGGGACGCGATCGTCAACCTCGACGCGATCCCGTGCGCCCACCACGTCCCCGATGAGCTCGTCGTCCGATCCGCTCGTCGATGACGGACTGACCTTCTTCGCCGCAGCCCAACTTCACGCGCGCCGGTTCGATCGATCGATCCTGTCGTCGGCCTACCTACTGAACGCGTCGGACCGCCTCGTGATGGACAGCTCCGGGGGCGTGCTTGCGTTGACCGACCTACGGCGATCGAAGCTGAGGGTTGCGGCGCTATCCGCCACCATCGTCGCCGGGGTGGTACTCGTCGTACTCGCAGGGTTCCGGGGACTGCTACTGCTCGGTGCCGTGTGTGTTGGCGCGCTGCTGGTGCTTCTTGGCGTGGTCGCTCCGAGAACGGTCCGTGCTGTCCAGGCCGCTCGTCGACACGACGTGGACGGCGCGTGCTGGTTGGTCACCGACGTTGCGACTGATCCAGGTCAGCAGATCGGTGATCGACTCGTCGGACGGGCTTGCCAGCTCGCCGACCAGGCCTCCGCGGTGCTGGTGCTCGACGTTGCCGCTGCGAACGACGCAGCAGCACGCCTGTACGAGCGCCACGGCTTCGTGGTCATGTCGCAAGACAAGGGCAGGATCGCGATGCGGCGAAGCCCGGCTCGTCCG
>JAUHYJ010000492.1 GCA_030425785.1 Acidimicrobiia bacterium
CCCGGCCACCCCGACGACGTGATCGCCAGGGGCGGGTCACCGAATCGCGGTCGAGGAGTCGACGGCTTCCCGTGACGAGATGACGCTGTCGATGATGCCATATTCGAGCGCGTCCTGCGCTTCGAGCACGAAGTCGCGATCGGTGTCGGTGTGGATCTTGTCGATCGGCTGCCCGGTGTGGTCGGCGAGGATCTGCTCGAGCAGCTCGCGCATGCGCAGGATCTCTGCCGCTGCCAGCTCGAGATCGGTGACCTGGCCGTACCCGACCTGGCCGTACGGCTGGTGGAGCAGCACCCTGCTGTGGGGCAGCGCGAGGCGCTTGCCCTTGGTGCCGGCGGCGAGCAGCACGGCGGCGGCCGAAGCGGCCTGCCCGAGGCAGATCGTCGCGATGTCGTTGCGGACGAACTGCATCGTGTCGTAGATCGCGAACAGCGCCGTGATGTCGCCGCCGGGGCTGTTGATGTAGATGTTGATGTCCTTCTCGGGGTTCTCGGACTCGAGATGGACGAGCTGGGCGCACAGCAGTGAGGCGATCTGGTCGTCGATCGGTGTCTGCAGGAAGATGATGTTGTCCTTGAGCAGACGGCTGTAGAGGTCGTAGGCGCGCTCGCCCCGGCTCGTCGTCTCGACGACGTTGGGGACGAGGTAGTTCTGGGCGTCGAGGTTCACTCGGACTCCTCCGTGTCGTGATCGTGATCGTCGTGATCATGATCGTGGTCGTCGTGCTCGTGATCGTGGTCGTGGTCGTGGTCGTGGTCGTCGTGGGTGTGGCCGAGCACGAGATCGCGGTCGATCTCGTTGCCCTCGTGGTCGACCATCTCGACGTGGTGCAACAAGAAGTCGAAGGCCTTCGACTTCTTGATGTTGGCGATCAGCTCGGGCACGGCATCGTTCTGCTCGTACACCTTGCGGATGTCCTTGGCCTTCTGGCCGTACTGCATCGCCATCCGGGCGTATTCCATCTCGACGTCGTCGTCGGTCGGCTCGATGCCCTCGGCGACGGCGACGGCGCGCAGTGCGAGGTCGGCCTTGACGGCCTGTTCGGCCTGCGGGCGGGTGCCCTCCATCATCTGCTCGATGTCCTGGCCCGTGGCCGAGAGCCACGCCTGCGGGTCGATGCCCTGCATCTGGAGCTGACGGAACATGTTCTGCAGCTGGTTCGACATCTCGGACTTGACCATCGACTCGGGCGCATCCAGGTCGACCAGGCCGACGAGCGCCTCGGTCAGCTTGCCGGCCACCTGCTGGCGCACACCGCCGAGCTTGCGTTCGGTGAGGCTGTCGACGATCGACGCCTCCCACTCCTCGACGGTGTCGAACTCGCCGGTGTTCTCGCTGATGAACTCGTCGGTGACCTCGGGGAGCTCGAGCGTCTGCACGGCGGTGACCTTGACCGTGAAGTCGGCCGGCTCGTCGGTGCCCTTCGGGGTCGACGTGAACTCGATCGTGTCACCCGCCGACGCGCCGGTGAGGTGCTCGTCGAAGTCGTCGGTGACCCAACCCTGGCCGAGCTCGTACGACCAGTCCTCCGTGTTGAGACCCATGACCTCGTCGCCATCGCGGGTCGCGCCCAGATCGAGGGTGAGGAAGTCGCCGGCCTCCGCCGGGCGTCCGGCGTCGACCAGGCCACCGAACGACTTCAGTTCGGCGGCTTTGGCCTCGGCGATCTCGTCGTCGGTCGGGCGCGGTGAGTCGAGCTCGATGCGCAGTCCGGCGTAGCCGGGCACGGTGATGACGGGGCGGGTCTCGCACTCGGCCTCGAACTCGACGAGTCCGTCCTCCTGCCCGCCGGTGATCTCGACCTCCGGCGTGGCGATCAGGTCGACGTCGTGCTCGCGCACCGCCTGCCCGAGGTACTGCGGAATGGCATCGCGCAGCGCCTGCTCGCGGGCCGGGCCGAGGCCGATGCGGGCCTCGAGCACCTTGCGCGGCACCTTGCCGTTGCGGAAGCCCGGCAGCTTGACCTCACGTGCGATCGTGCGGAACGCCTGATCGATGTCCTTGTCGAACTCGGCCTCGTCGACCTCGACGTAGACCTTGACCTTGTTCCCCTCGAGGGTTTCAACCGAAGATTTCACAGGGGGAACACCCTATCGCCGGGGCCCGTTCCCGCGACCGTGCCGAGCGCGCCCGCCGGTCCGGCGCGGGGTCGAGCAGACGGGTCTGGTGGGTGAACGTGCATCTTCGGGTCGCGATCCGGCAGAATGGCGCTCGTGCAGATCTGGAAGCCACACTCCCTCGCCACGCCCCACGAGGGCCAGCTCGACCTCAAGCTGGGCGACAAGGTGCGAGCGATGTCCGATCTGCCGTCGGAGACGAACGTCGTCGTGCCGGCCGGCACCGAGGGTCGCATCATCCTGGCGAACGGCTTCAACTGGCAGCGCTACCGGGTGCTGTTCGACAACGGTGGCGAGCTGGGCGATCTCGACCACCGCCACCTCGAGCCGATCGGTCGCACCGCCAAGCGCCTGGCCAAGAAGGCCAAGCTCGCCGCTCGCGGCGGCTGACGCCACCTCGCTCGATGGGCGACGACGACCTCCTCGACGCCGAGGCCGAGGTCGCCGCCTGCCGGCGGGCACGAGCCCGCGCCGAGGTGCTCGCGACCGAGCTCGCGGCCGAACAGCGCGTCGTCCAACGACTCCGCAAGCGGCTCGACGACGAGCACGCCGACGTTCGCAAGCTGCAGGGCGGGTCGCTCACGTCGGTCGTGGCCCGTCTGCGCGGGCGGCGCGACGACGCACTGTCGACCGAACGAGCCGAGGCCGCCGCCGTCGAGGCCGAACTCGCCGCGCACGTGCAGGCCATGCAGCGCCTGTCGGCCCGATTCACCGAGGCCCGCGACGAGAGCCACCGGTTGCCCGATGCCGAGGCGCGGCTCGCCGCTGCCGTCGAGGCACGCGAGCGCGAGATCGCCGCCGGCGGTGATGCGCGCGCCGCCGAGCTGCGCGCCCTCGACCGGGAGCTCGCGGCGTACCGGACAGCGCGCGACCGGCTGCGAGCGGTCCGGCACGCTGCGCTGAAGGCCGATGCAGCGCTCGAGTACGCCGTCGAACGCCTCGGGACCGCCGAGGGATGGTCGGTCGCCGACGTCCTGTCGGACGGCAGCGGCGGCTTCCGTCACGGCAGTTCGCGCTTCGGTGGCGACATCGCCGGTCGAGCCAAGCACGGCGCGCTCGACGAATCGATCGTGCCCATCGCCGAGGCGCATGCGTCGCTGCTCCAGCTCCGAGCCGAGTTGAACGACATCGGGATGGGCGACGACGACGTCCATCGCCCCAACGTCCGCATGCCGTCGTCACGACTCGGTGCGTGGGACATCTGGTTCGACAACGAGTTCAGCGACCTCATGGTGCACGACCGGATCAGCTCGTCGATCACCCAGCTCGAACGATCGGCCCGCAGCGTGCAGGCGCTGCTCGCCGACCTCGATCCGCAGCACGACACCGTGAGTGGCCACGTCGAACGGCTCGAAGCGCGTCGCGCCGAGTTGCTCCGCTCGCCCTGACGGGCTGGAACCGGGCCGACCACCGCTCC
>JAUHYJ010000493.1 GCA_030425785.1 Acidimicrobiia bacterium
CCGGTCACCGAGACGGGGAGGCTGCCGCCCTGCTCGACCGATCCCGACCCGACGTCGATCGTGGCCCAGTCGGTGCCGGGCTCGACCGGGTCGACGGGGTCGACCGGCTCGTCACCGACAATGGTCGCGCGGCCCAGCGGTGCGGGATCGACGACCTCGAACTCCTCGAAGTACGCGACCGACGCCGACAGGTCGATCTGACCCGTGTCGGTGGTGTTCGCGCCCTCGGCGAGGGTGAAGAAGTTGTCTCCACCGGCCGCGAGGAACGAGTTCGTCACGATCACGACCTCGTCGCTTGCTCCCAGCGGAGCGCCGTCGAAGGTCATCGAGACGATGCGCGATCCTGCCGCAGCATCCGGGTCGTACTCGTAGCTGAAGCCCTCCGAGACTCCCAGATGCAGCTTGGGACGCGACGCGCCCGCGGGCTGCCACTGCTCCTCGAGCACCTGCTGAAGCTGCGCCCCGGTGAGGGTCATCGTGACGAGCGTGTTCGCGAACGGCTGGACCGTCGCGACATCCCGGTAGGTGACGGTGCCATCCGTGCCGTAGAGCAGGTCGGCGCGCAGCCCTCCCGGGTTCATCAGCGCGATCTCTGCCGGCGTGCCCGCGTAGTCGTCGTTGGACGTGGCCCACAGGTACATGTCGGCGATGAAGTTGCCCATCGACGACTCGACGCCGCGGTCATCGCCCGGCGGGGTGCCGCCGCGCAGGATGTCGGCGCTGATGGCCCCGACCTCGACGGAGCCTTCGACCTCGGCGACCTCGATCGCGTCGGCCACGATCTCCTCGACGGTCGGGTCGGCAGGGAACAGCGGCAGTTCGTCGTCGCCGACGAGCGGCACCAGCGAGGCGTCGATCGACAGCAGTTCCTTCGTCTCCGGGTCCACCGACAGGTCGAACTTGCCGAGCGTCGTGCCGTACTGGTGCGCCTGGATGACCGGCACGCCGTTGACGTCGCAGACGTACGACTGGTGCGTGTGACCGGAGGCGACGGCGTCGATCTCGTCCGAGATCCCGGTGACAAGCGCGGTGAAGGCCGAGTCTCCGGTGACCATCGCCGTGCAGTCCTCCGTGGGCGCGCCCTCGTGGACGAGCAGCACGATCACGTCGGTCTCGTCGGCGATCTCGGCGGCGACGCGGTTGGTGGCCTCGAGCATGTCGCCGAACTCGATGTCGGCGATGCCGTCGGGGCTCACCATGGTCGCCGTGCTCGGGGTGACGACGCCGATGAACCCGACGTTCACGCCATCGATCTCCTCGATGACGTACTCCTGCAGTGCAGGGGTGGTCGTGCCCGCCTCGTAGACGTTCGCGCCCAGGTTGAACTGGTCGCCGCCGAAGCGCGGGTTCACCCGGTCGACGAGGTCGTCGAAGCCCTGGTCGAACTCGTGGTTGCCGACCGCTCCCAGCCGAAGACCGGCGGCGACGAGCGCGTCGATCGTCGGCTCATCCTGCTGGATGAAGGAGGTGAACGTGGATGCGCCGATGTTGTCGCCCGCGGACACGAACAGCGTGTTCGGGTTCTCGGCCTCGAACGCGTCGATCGCGCCGGCGAGAACCGCGGCGCCGGCTTCGCCGTTTCCGAAGTTCGGCTCGATGCGGCCGTGGAAGTCGTTGATCGTCAGCAGCGAGATCTCGGTGACCTCGGGGGCCAGCAGATCGGTGATCTCGAACAGCGTCGTGGTCCCCGAGACCTCGTTTCCGACAGCGAGCAGCGGAGTGCCCGTGGTCGACGACGTGGCCGGGATGAAGGCGATGCCCTCGGGTCCGAGGTCGCCCGCAGACGAGAGCACGGCGGCCGGGTCGTCGGCGTCCTCGACCGAAACGGCGAAGTCGCGGTTGTTGATGTACGTCACGAACGACGAAGACGCCGGGTCCGTGATGTCGAACGCCGCGATGCCGCCGACGCGCTCGAAGCCGACGAACGCGTAGGTGCGGTCGCCGATCTGGCCGACGGTCACGCTCTCGGGCTCGGGGCCCTTGTCGTCGCTGCGCCCCTCGAGGTTCGATTCGGAGTGGTTCGAGTTGAAGAAGTCGGGGGCTGCCGCGTAGGTGATCTCCTCGAAGGCGCTGCCCGAGTCGAAGACCAGCGAGCCGTCGGTCGTCCAGATCGAGAACGAACGGCCGCCGAACGCGTAGAGGTCGGTGTAGCAGCCGGCCGTCTCGTCGAAGCCCATCTCGCGGGTCACGTTGAGGCGACCGAGCTGGTCGTCCTCGGTGAGCGGCTCGAGGTCGGTGCACACCGGGCCCAGGCCGTCTTCCTCAAGGTCCTTCACGCGGGACGGCTCGACGTAGTCACCCCACTCGCGGGCGTCGCCCTCGTTCGCCGTGACGAGGTACGTGGCATCCCCGGCGGTGTACGCGCTGATCGCGTCGGGCATGTACATCCCGAACAGGTTGTCGAAGGTGCGGATGCCGAAGGTCGGTGCGTCCTCGGGGTCGCGGTCGCTCGGGTCGAGACCGATGACCGAGTGGTCCTTGAATCCGAGCGCCCAGATGTCGGTGACCGTCGCCGAGGCGAGGTCGACGACCGCGATCGCGTTCGCTTCCTGCAGGCTGGCGTATGCGGTGCCGCCGTCGATCGCGATGTACTCGGGCTCGAGGTTGCGGCTGACGGGCAGGTCGTCGCCGTGCGGGGTGGGTCCGAACACGCGCACTTCGGAGGGGAGCGTCAGCGACCCGTCGTCCTCGAACGCGTGGAAGTCCGCGGTCTCCACCGCGGACGGGGCAGGGGCGGCCACCGTCTCGGGCAGAGCCACCACGCTGATCGATCCCTCAGGATCGATCGAGAAGTCGTCGGCCGGCTCGCCCTCGTTCGCCACGACGGCGTACTGGCCGTCACCCGAGATCGCCACCATGTCCGGCAGCGCCCCGACGGTCACCTGGCCGAGAACAGCGCTGGCCGCATCGGCGGCGTCCGCGTCGAAGAACAGCAGGTGCCCGGGGTCTGTCTTCGTCGGCGCCTCGAAGGCGACGACGCCGAGGCCGTCCTCACGCACCGCCACGGAGTTCGCGACGCCGGTGGAGGCGATTGTGAACTCCTCCGCCATAGCGGCGGGGTCGGTGTAATCGAGCACGCTGACCGAGCCCGCCTGCGCGTCGACGACGAAGAGGCGGTCTCCGTGCGCGGCCACGATCTCGGCGGCGGATTCGTCGAACACGCCAGTCTCGAAGGTGCCGATCGGTGCGAGCGAGAGCGACGGATTGTCGGCAGAAGAGGTGACGGGGTCCGCGACGATCGCCGCGGAGGCCGCGGTCACGGGCGCGACGGCGAGCGCACACGCGGTGGCGGTCGCCGTCAGCGCCGCGGCGACGCGGCGGGGCAGAGGTGTAGGCATCGGTGTCCTCGGGTGAGTGGGTGGGCGACGCGGGAGGACGCGCCGTCACCTGTCGTACCGATGCGGGGTGGAGCGCGGGTGAACGACATCCAAATAGTTGGACGTCCATGTAAAATGGACGCTGTCACCGACGACCTCCACAAGAGCGACAGGAACCTCCGCAATGACGCAGACCCTCAGTGCCGCGCCCG
>JAUHYJ010000494.1 GCA_030425785.1 Acidimicrobiia bacterium
TGACCGTGACGATGATCATGACGATGACGCCCGCGATGACGACGGCGACCACGGTGCTGACGCCGGCGATCGTGACGACCAACGTGGCGACGAACGTGACGGTGATGCGCCCGATCCGGGGGCGGGGGGCGCGACGGCCAAGAATTCGTCCGCGGACGCGACCGTGAAGTTGCTCGCGGACGGCGCCACCGAGTAGCTTGTGCCTGCGTTCACAAACCCCGGGTGCGCCGATGTGCGAGCCTGGTCGAACACCACCGCCATGAAGTTCTTCGTCCCCCTTCCACGCGCCGACCGCGCGCCGGAGTCGCTCGCGACCAACTCGTCGGACTCGTTGGGCCGTGGCATGGACGTCGCACTCACGCTGCTGGTCTTCCTGATCCTGGGCTGGCTGCTCGACCGCTGGCTCGGTACGGCCCCGCTGTTCATGATCGTCCTGACGGTCGTGTCGTCGGTCGGCCAGTTCATCCGGATGAAGTACGTCTACGACGCCCACATGCAACGCCTCGAGGCCGAGCGCCTTGCCGCACGGCGACGCCCTGCGGCTCCCAACCGCATGGAGGACGCCGCGTGACGACGGACGCGACGCCCATGGTGACCCAACTCGACGGCGAGGCCGTCGAAGTCAAGGTCACCGCCGACATGGTCAAGCGCGGCCTCTGGGTCGCACCGGCGATCATCGCCGTGGCGGCGATGATCTGGGGCGAGAACGGCGCCTGGTCGGCGGCGTTCGCCGTCGCACTCGTCCTCGTCAACTTCGCCGTGTCGGCGCTCCTGATCAGCACCACCGCCAAGATCTCGCTCGGGCTCATGATGGGGGCCACCCTGTTCGGGTACCTCATCCGGCTCGGGCTCATCATGCTGGCCGTACTTCTCGTCAAGGACGCCGGCTGGATTTCGCTCCCGGCACTCGGAGCGACCATCATCGTGACGCACCTCGGCTTGCTCATCTGGGAGCTGAAGTACGTCGCGATCTCCCTCGCCCACAGCGGCATTGCGCCGCCACGCCCCTGACAACGATCGACCGAACCCACGAAAGAACCTGACTGGACATCATGGTGCTCGCACTCGAATTCCCGCCGATCAACGAGATCCTCCGCTGGCGCGATCTGTTCCCGACCTTCAACAAGGTCGCGCTGATCGCGGTCGCCGCGTCGCTGATCTCGATCGTCATCTTCCTGCTCGCAGCGCGCAAGGACGGCCTGAAGGCACCCCAGGGCGTGCGCAACCTCGCCGAGACCATCGTCGAGTTCATCGAGGAGCAGATCATCATGCCGACGATGGGCCGGCACGGGATGGGCTGGACGCCGTTCCTGCTCAGCCTGTTCCTGTTCATCTACCTGTGCAACCTGCCGGGCATCATCCCGATCCTCTACATGCCGGCGACCGCCCGCATCGCCATCCCGATGTTCCTCGCCCTGTTGGTCTGGGTGATCTTCATCGGCGTCGGCTTCAAGCACCAGGGCCCGGCGTACATCAAGAACTCGCTGTTCCCGCCGGGCGTGCCCGGGCCGCTGTACATCCTCGTGGCGCCGATCGAGTTCATCTCGACCTTCCTCGTCCGCCCGTTCTCGCTCACGGTCCGACTCTTCGCCAACCTGCTCGCCGGCCACATCCTGCTGGTGACGTTCTCGCTGCTCACCGAAGAGCTCGTGCAGGGCGACTCGCTCGTGCTGAAGCCGGTCGGCATCCTGCCGTTCTTCATGCTGATGTTCATCACCGCCTTCGAGGTGTTGGTCGGCTTCCTGCAGGCCTACATCTTCACGATCCTCGCCGCTGTGTACATCGGTGGCGCCGCTCACCCGGAGCACTGAGCCGGTTCGCCGACTCACCCGTTTCTTCCATCAACACCAACTAGGAGATCAACCCAATCATGGAAGCTCTTGCACTCCTCGCTCAGGAAGCCGACAAGGCGGCCGCGGCGGCCAGCTCGGCCGGTTTCGCCTACGGCCTCGCCGCCATCGGCCCCGGCATCGGCATCGGCTACCTCGTCGGCAAGTCCGTCGAGGCGATGGCTCGCCAGCCCGAGGCTGCCGGCATGGTGCGCACCACGATGTTCCTCGGTATCGCGTTCACCGAGGCGCTCGCCCTCATCGGCTTCGTGGTGTTCATCCTCATCGGTCTCTGATCCGACCGATCGCCATCCATCTTGTCCGTAGTCCACTCCCGTCAAAGGAGATGACGTGCTCACAGCCGTCGTAACGAGGGGACTCGCCGTCGAGGTCAGGTTCGTCACCGTCGAAGAAGAAGGTGAAGAACACGGCTCCGAGAAGATGTCCTACGAGGAATCGAAGGACTTCTGCGAGTTTCCCTACGAAACCGAAGAGGAATACGAAGCCGAGGCGTCGGCCGCTCATCCCTGCCTCGAGGGGCCCTCGCCACTCGCGGTCGAGGTCAAGGAACTGGCGTGGGGCGCCGGCGCCTTCGTCGTGCTGGCGCTGCTCATGCGCTTCTGGCTGTTCCCGGCCGTCAAGAAGGGCATGGACGCGCGCTACGCGTTGATCCGCGACGGTCACGAAGCCGCCGACACCGCCCGCGGTGCCGCCCGGGCCGAGGTCGCCGAGTACGAGTCGGCGCTCGCGACGGTCAAGGCCGAGGCGAACGAGCGGGTCGACGCAGCTCGCCAGACGCTCGAGTCCGAGCGTGCGGCTCGCCTCGCCGAGGTCAATGCGGCGATCGCCGCCAAGCGCGAGGCCGCTGCCGCCGAGGCCGCAGCCTCCCGTCAGGCCGCTGAGGCCGACGTGGCGTCGGCGGCGACCGAGGTCGCCGCCCGCACGATCGAGCTCGCCACCGGCAAGGCGCCCGACGCCGCCGCGGTCCGCAGCGCCGTCGAGGCCTCGATGAACGCGGGGGTGTCCTCATGAGTCTGCTGAGCACGATCTTCATCGCCGCCGAGGGCGGGGAGCCCATCGACGACGCACGGTCGATCCACTGGTTGTGGCCGGCCGACGCCGAGTTGATCTACGGCTCGATCGCCTCGATCCTCATCTTCGGCGCGCTGTTCAAGTTCGCCGGTCCGGCGATCAAGAAGGCCATGGCCGACCGCACGGCCCGGATCCAGACCGAACTCGACGAGTCCGCGGCCGCCAAAGCCGAGGCCGAGGCCGAGGCCGCTCAGATCCGTCAGGCGGCCGGCGACATCGACGCCGAGCGTCAGCGCCGCTTCGCCGAGGCCGACGCCGAGGCCGAGCAGCTGCTCGCCGACGGCCGTGACCGTCTCGAGGCCGAGGTCGCCGAGATCGAGGCTCGCGGCGAGGCCGACATCGTGACGGCCGCCGGACGTGTCGGCGACGAGCTCCGAGCCGAGATCTCCCGGCTCGCCTCGGCCGCCACCGACCGGATGATGGCCGACGGTCTCGACGACGCGACCCAGCAGGAGCTCATCGAGGGCTTCATTTCGAAAGTAGGTGCGAGCTGATGTCCGACGCACGTATCGACGGCTACGCACGGGCGTTGTTCGAGGTCGCCCGCGCCGAGGGCACCCTCGACGAGGTCGAAGACGAGCTGTTCCGTTTCGCTCGCTCGTACG
>JAUHYJ010000495.1 GCA_030425785.1 Acidimicrobiia bacterium
GCGAACTCGAGGGAGTGGGCTCTCCGACTGATCGCGGCTCGGCTGTCGTCGACGTCGGGAACGTCGTCGACCCCGCTCGGATCGGTGTCGGGGGTGATCCCGAAGGCCGCGAGTCGCTCGACGATGTCCCCACGCGAGTGCCCGTCCTGACCGAGTCGACTCGCGAGGCGCTCGAGGCTCGGGTGTTCGGTCTCGTCGGACAGCGCTCCGAGTCGCTCGGCGACCCGGTCGAGCGCGCCACGACGACCCGGGCGGTCGCCGCCCTGGTCGTCGCTCGCTCGGCGGAGGAGCCGGTCGAAGCGGTCTTCCGGGGCCGCGTCGGTCGAACGCTGCGGCCGGACGCCGTCGACGGTCGCCGCGGGTTCGGGATCACCCGCGACCGGAACCTCGGGTTCGGAATCGTCGGCGACCGTCGTCGACGGTTCCGGATCGTCGCCGACCGGCGCGGCGGGCTCCTCCGGTGCCTCGGTCGAGCCGGCGGGTGAGGACGGCTCACCGTCGACATCGACGTCGTCGACGTCGTCGACGTCGTCGTCGTCGACCGTGTCACCCCCGACGCCACGGCCCGTCGCCCGTTGGAGACGTTGACGGAACCGATCGAGGTCCGGCTCGGGGGGCAGGGCTCCGTCGTCGGAGCCACGATCGGGCTCGTCGACGTCGCGCACGTCGAACGGCACCGACCGCGGGTGGAACGGGACGGTCGGCTCGTCGGTGACGGACGCCTGGTCCGCCCGCGGCACGGCACCCTCCTCACCATCCCCGTCGTCGTCACCATCCGCGCCGTCCTCAGCGAGGCCCGATCGGTACTCCTGCAGCCGCAGCTCGTGCAGTGCCCATCGCACCTCGGGTGCCATCGGATCGATGCCGCGGAGCCGGAGCTGGCGGTGTTCGTGGCGCGTTCGATGGGCGATGCGCCGGTGGACGAGCGCCGAGCTCAAGACCCGGACCAGCAACCCCCACACGAAGGCGTTGACGAGCAGCGCCACCGCAGCCGCGAACAGCAGGCCGATCGAGCTGTCGGTCGCGCCGATCTCATCGGGGCCGAGCTGTTCCGGCCAGGCGGTGAACCGCCACCAGATGGTGCCGAACGCCGCGAGGTCGAGGAGATAGCCGGTGCCGATGAGGACGTCGGAGCGCACGCGCGACAGCGACTGCAGGATCCGCCGAACGAGCGCATACGGACGCCAGACCGCGAGGGCGAGGATGATCGCGACGATCAACGGGCGGACGTCGAGGATCTCGGTCGGGCCGAGCTGCAGCACCGTCCCCCACATGACGAGCGCCCAGAACACCGGAGCCGCCCAGGCCCGCACACAGCGCGCCCGGGTCGGGGTGCGTCCGTCGAGACGATCGACGTTGGTCGCCAGGCGAGTCGACCACCACCAGCCAGCCACCAGCGTGGCGATCAGCACACCGAACCCGACGCCGCCGACCACCTCGAGCCGGGTCCTCACGACCGGCCCGTCCTCGGCGCTGGTGCGCAACCCCCACGCGACCGCCACGAGCGTCAGCGACCACAGGGCAAGCACCCACCGCACGGCCTGGACGAACCGTCGCGGCACGTCGATCGGCACGATCTCGGGTGGCACGTAGTCGTCGACCAACGGCAGGGTCCGACGAACGATGGGTTCGGGTTCGATCGGAGCGCGCGCGGCAAGCGGCAGACGCGGCGTGCTCTCGCTGCTCATCCGCGCCCCCGCGGGTGATGGGCACTCCGCACCACCGCCCGTGACCATGCCGCCGTGCGCCTCGCTGCCATCACCCCCGTCTCCTCGCGTCGGTTCCGCGGAACACGACCTCCCGGTCGAATGGTACGTGCCCGGCGAAGGGCCTGCGCGCCGGTGCCGGTCGAGGCCTCCTGAGCGGACTCAGGTCGTCGTCCTCCCGACACCGAGTTCGGAGCGGAACCACTCGATGGTCCGTTCGAGCCCTTCGCGCAACTGGACGCGCGGCTCCCAGCCGAGCTCGTCGCGAGCACGGGTGATGTCCGGGCGGCGGAGCTTGGGATCGTCGGATGGCAACGGATGCATCACCACCTCCGACGTCGAGCCGGTGAGCTCGACGACGAGGTCGGCGAGCTCGGCGATCGTGAACTCGTTCGGGTTGCCGATGTTGACGGGTCCGACCACCGGGCCGTCGATGAGCGCCAGGAGACCGGCGACCTCGTCGTCGACATAGCAGAACGACCGCGTCTGGGAACCGTCGCCGTAGATCGTGATCGGCAGCCCGCGCAGGGCCTGGTCGACGAAGTTGGTGACGACCCGCCCGTCGGCGGCCTGCATCCGCGGGCCGTAGGTGTTGAAGATCCGGACGATGCGGACGTCGACGCCGAGCGACCGGTGGTACGCCATCGTGAGCGCCTCGGCGAACCGCTTCGCCTCGTCGTAGACCGATCGTTCACCGATCGGGTTGACGTTGCCCCAGTACTCCTCGACCTGCGGGTGCACGAGCGGGTCGCCGTACACCTCACTCGTTGACGCGAGGAAGAACCGGGCCCCGTCGCGCCGAGCCAGCTCGAGCAGGTTGCGCGTCCCGATGCTGCCGACATCGAGCGTGTCGATCGGCCGCCGCAGGTACTCCGGCGGCGATGCCGGGCTCGCGAGGTGCAAGACGGCGTCGAAGCGCCCCGACGGCAACGACGCGTCGAGCACGGGCGATGTGACATCGCACTCGACGAACTCGAACCGTTCGTGGCC
Source organism: Acidimicrobiia bacterium (assembly GCA_030425785.1). GTDB lineage: Bacteria > Actinomycetota > Acidimicrobiia > Acidimicrobiales > Ilumatobacteraceae > Ilumatobacter. Next base: position 2,697 of record JAUHYJ010000495.1, read on the forward strand.
GTCGAGATGTTCGATGTTCGCGGCGCGACCCGTCGAGAGGTCGTCGACACAGACGACCTGATCGCCACGCTCGACCAGTCGGTCGCACAGGTGCGACCCGATGAACCCGGCCCCGCCGGCGACCAGGTAGCGGCGCCCGGTCACGATCGACCGACCCCCTGGTACCGCAGACCGGCTGCCCGAACGGTGTCTCCGTCGAAGAGGTTGCGTCCGTCGACGATGGCGTCGCCCCGCATCAGCGCAGCGGTCTTGTCCAGATCGAGATCGACGAAGTCGCTCCACTCGGTCAGGATCGCGACCACGTCGGCGCCTCGTACCGCGTCGTACTGGGTCGCCGCCGGAGCCAGATCGCCGAGGTAGTGACGCTGCACCGGGGTGAGCGCGTCGACGGTCGTGGGATCGTAGGCCTGGACCCTGACACCGGCTGCCCGCAGGCGGCGGATGATCTCGAGGCTGGGTGACTCGCGCAGGTCGTCGGTGCGGGCCTTGAAGGTGAGGCCCAGGACACCGACCACCACGTCGACGCCGGCCGGAACACCCTCGGGATGACCCGCAGCATCGAGCACCTTGGCGACGATGCGGTCGAACTGCTGGTCGTTGATGTCGATCACGCCGCGCATGAGTGAGAAGTCGTAGCCGTGCTGGGCCGCCGTGGCGACGAGCGCCCGCGAGTCCTTCGGGAAGCAGCTGCCACCCCAACCGGGCCCGGGCTGCAGGAAGGCCGATCCGATCCGGGCGTCGCTGCCGATGCCGGCGACGACGCTGGCGACGTCGGCGCCCACCGCCTCGCACAGCGCCGCCACGCTGTTGACGAACGAGAT
>JAUHYJ010000496.1 GCA_030425785.1 Acidimicrobiia bacterium
TCGGTCCTCGGCGATTCGGTCCTCGGCGACTCGGTCCTCGGCGACTCGGTCCTCGGCGACTCGGTCCTCGGCGATTCGGTCCTCGGCGACTCGGTCCTCGGCGATTCGGTCCTCGGCGACACGGTCGTCGGCGACTCGATCTTCGTCCGGATGCTCCACGCCGTCGAGCGTTCCCGGTGCCGGCCGGACGCAAACCGGGATACGGTCGCCGAGGTGAACCTCGTCGAACTGCAGGACGTGATCGAGCGGACGTACGGCGAACGCGACCGAGACCGCGGGACGGCGTCGACGGTCGCCTGGCTGGCCGAGGAGTTCGGCGAGCTCGCCCAGGCCGTGCGCAAGGGCACCCCGGCCGAGATCGAGCACGAGTTCTCCGACGTGCTCGCCTGGGTGGCGTCGCTGGCCAACCAGGTCGGTGTCGACCTCACCAGCGTCGTCGACCGATACCGCGACGGCTGCCCGAAGTGCGCGTCGATCCCCTGCGACTGCTGACGACGACCGCGGAGTTCCGCCGACGTGCGATGATGAGCGGATGGGCCGGGATGACGACGCACTCGGCTACTTCGTCGCCCGCCGCTTCGCCAAGCCGTGGAAGCCCGGTCCGCGCAAGCACCCGAAGATGCCGCGTGGTCCCTGGTGGATCGCGTCGATCGTGTGCTTCCTCGTCGGTACGGCGATCGGGATCGCGATCTTCGGACAGGACGGCGCCGGCCTCGTCCGGGCCATCGCCTGCGGGGTCGGCGGCTGGGTGATCGGGATGTTCGTGGTCGAGACGGTGTGGGAGCGTCGCTCCGGGTCGTCGAGCGTGCCCGGCCCGCCGACGGACTGATCGAGGTCGGCATGATCGAGATCGAGCGCCGCTTCCTCGTCGACGCGCTGCCGTCGGCGCTGCCCGAACCCGTGCACGTCGAGCAGGCCTACGTCACGACCCAGCCGGTCAGTGTGCGCGTCCGCCGGATGGGTGATCGCCGGATCCTCACGATCAAGTCCGGCAGCGGGCTCGAACGAACCGAGATCGAGCGCGACCTGACCGACGCCGAGTTCGACGCGCTCTGGAGCGAGGCCACCGAGCTACGCATCGAGAAGCGTCGCCACCATGTGCCGCTCGACGGCGGCTGGACGGCTGAGCTCGACCTGTTCGACGGCTGGCTGACCGGTCGGCGACTCGTCGAGGTCGAGTTCCCGACGGTCGACGCCGCCGAGTCGTTCACCCCGCCCGACTGGTTCGGCCGTGAGGTCACGACCGACCCGCGGTTCACGAACTCGTCGCTCGCCCGCAACGGTTGGCCCGCCGGCGAGTGATCGTCACGCCATGAACCTCACGCGCCGACCGTCGTGGGACGAACGTCAGAGGAACAGCTCGGCGATCTGGATCGTGTTGAGGGCCGCGCCCTTGCGCAGGTTGTCGTTGCTGACGAACAGGGCGAGCCCACGACCGTCGGGGGCGCCCGGGTCCTGGCGGATGCGACCGACATAGGACGGGTCCCGGCCGGCGGCCTTGAGCGGCGTCGGGACCTCGTCGACGACCACACCCGGCGCATCGGCGAGGATCTCGTAGGCACGCTCGGGCGAGATCGGGTTCGCGAACTCCGCGTTGATCGACAGCGAATGGCCGGTGAACACCGGCACCCGGACGCAGGTGCCCGACACCAGCAGATCGGGGATGTCGAGGATCTTGCGGCTCTCGTTGCGGAGCTTGCGCTCCTCGTCGGTCTCGTTCGAGCCGTCGTCGAGCACCGAGCCGGCCATCGCCAGCACGTTGAACGCGATCGGCTCGACGAACTTCTGCGGGGTGGGGAACTCGACGGCGGCGCCGTCGTGCGTCAACTCGGCGGCTCGATCGACGACTTGCCGGGCCTGCTTGTCGAGCTCGTCGACACCGGCCAGACCACCACCCGAGACGGCCTGGTAGGTGCTGGCGATCAGGCGGGTGAGGCCGGCCTCGTCGTGGAGCGGCTTGAGCACCGGCATCGCCGCCATCGTCGTGCAGTTCGGGTTGGCGATGATCCCCTTGGGCGTCTCGCGGATGAGATGGCCGTTGACTTCGCTGACGATGAGCGGCACGTCCGGGTCCATACGGAACGCGGACGAGTTGTCGATGACGACGACACCCGCCTCGGCGAACTTCGGGGCGTACGCCCGCGACCTGGTGGCGCCGGCCGAGAACAGAGCGATGTCGAGCCCGGACGGGTCGGCGGTCTCGGCGTCCTCGACGGTGACGTCCTGGCCCTTCCAGGGCAGGGTCGTGCCCGCCGAGCGGGCCGAGGCGAAGTACCGGATCTCGTCGACCGGGAACTCGCGCTCTTCGAGGAGGCGGCGCATGACCCCGCCGACCTGACCAGTTGCTCCAACGATGCCAACGCGCATGCGCGAAAGGCTAACCGGCCGCGCCCGCACGTCGACCGTGTGTTGTCGGCGACGCAGCACGCCGGCCCGTCCCACCCCCGTTCCGGTCGGAGATTCGGCGTCCCCCGCCCTCACCTCGTCGTTCTGGTCGGGGAATCGGACGTCATGACGTCCAGAACTCCGACCAGAACGTGGGGATCGATGACGTCCGCGGCAGAAGTCCGACCAGAACGGGGAACGGGAGGAGCGAGGGCGCCCGGGGTGGTCAGGTGACGGTGGCGACGAGCCACCAGTGGTGCGGGTTGATGCCCTCGAACGTCCGCATGCCCGCGCCGTAGGCGTGCAGCTTGCTCTTCGGGTTCGTCCAGACCTCGATGTCGGTGAGCTGGGGGGACAACGGCCCGGTCACCTGATCGGGATGCAGCCGCGACACCTGCCACGCGAGTCGGGTGAGCGCGCGACGCCCCGACAACCACGGGCCGATCTTCGGCACCCGATACAGATTGCGGATGGCGCCGCCCAGCGGCACGACGAACGGGTCACTGACCGCAGGGCCGCGGAAGTTGAGCGCGATCTTGCCGCCCGGCTTGGTGACCCGCACCGCCTCGGAGGCGAGCTCGAGTGCGTCGTCCTCGTCACAGTGCTGGAGCGTGATGTAGCTGAACGTGAGGTCGGCCGTGTTGGGTCGCAGATCGAGGGTCCGGCCGTCGGCCACCTCGAGCGTGCGGAGGCGCTCGACCTTGCCGAAGCGGCTGACCGTCTCGTGACAGCGCTCGAGGAAACCGGCGTCGAGATCGCACGCGACGACCGACCCGAACTCGCGGGTGAACGCACACGTCATGCGGCCGATGCCCGCGCCGATCTCGACCACGGTGCGCTGCTGGTTCTCCGGCTCGCGCAGACCGAACTGCTCGAGATACGCCGGCACCTCGTGATCGCCCGTCTCGACGAACTCGGCCAGCGTGAGCTGGTCGCCGGTCTCGTTGTTGAAGACCCAGCCCGTCTCGCGGACGACATCGTCGCCCGACGCCATCCGCTCCGAGACGCGACCCGCGAGCTTCCACGGAAGCAGCGGGCTGCGGCGCATGCGGAGAGTCTGCCAGACGGTCGCCTGATCCGGACAACGTGCCAGGTGTCGCGCTC
>JAUHYJ010000497.1 GCA_030425785.1 Acidimicrobiia bacterium
GTTGCTTTGCACGGTGGCTCCCTTTCGCTCGAAAGCCAGATGGGCAAGGGCAGCACTTTTCATGTTTATCTGCCATTGCCAGACGGGTCGGGTAACTCGTTTACCTATTACCCCGCCGACACCGATCCCGTGCTGGCGCCACAGGCGGGCGAGTTGGTTCGATCGTCGGTCGAGCTCGTGGAACGTCACGACCTCACCCGTCGCCCCCATGATGACGGCCGGATGGTCCGGCCGCCCGACAGCATGCACACCTGGGTACATGATCAACTCCCTTCCCGTGCGAGATCACGTGCCGGGTCCCCTCACCCGGACGACTCGGCCCGATCAGTGTGGTTCATCGTGGTCGAACTCGCAAGACAAAGTGAGCGGAATGTACACACCGGCGCGCCGAGCCGACGGTCGGTCCTCCTCAGTCAGGTCTGTGTTGGTCGCTTCCGGTCGTCAGAACCGCGAGACATGTGCGACGATGTGTGTCGTGACCGAGGACGACCGGCCCGAGCGAGCGGTGGCGTTGCGGCCGTTGCGCGCGGCGGTGATCGGTGCCGGGATGGCCGGCATCCTCGCGGTCATCAAGCTGCGCGAGGCCGGGATCGACGACGTGGTGTGCTTCGAGAAGGCCGACGATCTCGGTGGCACGTGGCGGGAGAACACGTATCCGGGTATCGCCTGTGATGTTCCGTCCCACGTGTACTCGTACTCGTTCGCCCCGAACCCCGACTTCTCCCGGATGTTCTCCCCGGGGGAGGAGATCCATGAGTATCTCCGTCGCGTGGCCGTCGATCACGGCGTGCTCGACGTCGTGAGATTCGGCGAGGAGGTCCGCACGATGGTCTACGACGACGGCGGATGGTCGCTCACCACCTCGTCGGGTCGGCAGGGGCACTTCGATGTGGTCATCGCCGCGACCGGTGTGTTGCACCACCCGCGGCTGCCCGACATCGAGGGCATCGACGTGTTCGAGGGAGCGATCTTCCACAGCGCCCGGTGGGACCACGACGTCGATCTCGCCGGTCGTCGGGTGGGCGTCGTCGGCACCGGCTCGACCGCGATCCAGATCACCGGCGCCGTCGTCGACGACGTCGCACACCTCTCGTTGTTCCAGCGCACACCACAGTGGGTGATGCCTCTCGACAACCAGCCCATCCCTCCCCAGCAGCGCGCCGAGTATCGCGAGCATCCCGAACGGCTGCGCGAGCTCAGGGAGTTCCTCGAGACGTCGTTCGCCGAGAACTTCGCCGATGCCGTCGTCGACGCCGACTCCGCGGCGCTGGCCAAGATCGAGGACATCTGCCGGGCGAACCTCGAGCAACGGGTGACCGATCCCGTGCTGCGTCGACGCCTCACGCCGGGCTACCGGGTGGCGTGCAAGCGACTGGTCGTGTCGGGCGACTTCTACGACGCGATCCAGCGACCGAACGCCACCCTCGTCACGACGCCGATCGATCGTATCGAGCCGTCGGGCATCCGCACGGCGGACGGCACCCTGCACGAGCTCGACGTCATCGTGCTCGCGACCGGCTTCCGCGTCGACCGGTTCGTCCGCCCGATCGAGGTCTCCGGGGCGGGCGGGCGTTCGCTCGACGAGGCGTGGGCCGATGGTCCGCTCGCGTACCTCTCGGTCGCCGTTCCCGGATTCCCGAACCTGTTCCTGCTGAACGGTCCGAACGGCCCCGTCGGCAACTTCTCGCTGATCCAGGTTGCCGAGCTCCAGGTGAGCTACGTCCTCCAGCTCATCGCGCTCCTGCGCGAGGGTACGTCGACTGCGATCGAGCCGCGTGCGGATGCCACGGCCGCGTTCGAGGCCGAACGTGTCGAGGCTGCGCAGCGAACGGTCTGGGTCACCGGCTGCGACAGTTGGTACCTCGATGCGCGCGGCGTGCCGGCGGCGTGGCCGTGGCCGTTCCGGAGGTTTCGCGACGTGATGGCCGAACCCGACCTGTCCGCGTTCCAACTCTGAAGGAGAACGAGATGCCCACGGAATCGCCGGCCGACCCGCCGGCACTGCAGTTCACCATCGACGACGGGATCGCGGTCGTCACACTCGATCGACCGGCGAAGATGAACTCGCTCGACCCCGAGTTGGTGTGCCGGCTCGCCGACGCGTGGGACACGATCGCCGCCGACCCGGCGATCCGCGTTGCGATCGTGACCGGTGCCGGCGACAGAGCCTTCTGCACCGGGGCCGACCTCGGCCGGCTCATAACGCTGTTCACGCGCGCCCGCCACGCTGACGACGAATGGGACGAGCGCCTCCTCGCCGACCGCACCCTGCTCGATCGCGCGCTGCTCCGCCGTACCGACTTCACGGTTCCGGTCATCGCGGCCGTGCGCGGGTTCGCGCTCGCAGGCGGGACCGAGCTGATGCTCGGGGCCGATCTCCGGGTCGTCGCCGACGACAGCGAGTTCGGCCTCACGGAAGTCACCCGCGGCATCATTCCGGCCGGTGGCGGCCTGTCGCGGCTGGCACACCAGGTGCCGTGGGCCCGCGCCGCCGAGATCGTTCTGGTCGGCGACCGGATCGACGCCCGCTCGGCCCTCGACATCGGGCTCGTCAACCGGGTCGTCCCTGCGGGCGAGGTGATGACCGTCGCGATGGATCTCGCTCGGCGAATGACCCGCAACGGACCCCTTGCGATGCGGGCCGCGAAGGAGGTGATGGTGACCTCGAACGGGATGCCGCTCGACGACGCATTCGCGGTCGAGTCCCGGGTCGCCGGCCGAGTCATGAGATCGTCCGACGCCGTCGAGGGTCCACGCGCCTTCATCGAGAAGCGCGAGCCGAGGTTCACCGGGACATGACGTCGGCGACGACATCCTCGAGTCGGGAGCTCGACGCACTCGTCGTCGGCGCCGGCTTCAGCGGCCTCTACCTGCTCCATCGTCTGCGTGCCGAGGGGTTCGCCGTGCGCCTGGTCGAGGCGAGCGACGGTGTCGGCGGCGTCTGGCAGAACAACCGCTACCCAGGAGCCCGCGTCGACTCCCACGTGCCGAACTACGAGTACTCCCTCGAGGAGGTCTGGCGCGACTGGACGTGGACCGAGCGGTTCCCCGGCCGCGACGAGCTGGTGGCCTACTTCGACCACGTCGTCGGTGTCCTCGACCTGACGCCCGACATCGACCTCAACACACGGGTCGCGTCAGCACGCTTCGACGCGGCCAGCCACCGGTGGACCGTGACGACCGACACGGATCGCTACGACACGCGCTACCTGATGCTGTGCACCGGGTTCGGTTCGAAGCCCTATGTTCCCGATGTCCCCGGCTTGGATGGCTTCGCTGGAACCTGGCACCACACGGCGCTCTGGCCGGCGGAGGGTGTTCGCGTCGCGGACCGACGCGTCGGCGTCATCGGTACCGGCGCCAGCGGCGTGCAGGTCGTACAAGAGCTCGCTCCCGAAGCCGCACACCTGACCGTGTTCCAGCGGTCACCGGTGATGGCGATCCCGATGCGCCAGCAGCGTCTCGACCCTGCGGAACAGGAGG
>JAUHYJ010000498.1 GCA_030425785.1 Acidimicrobiia bacterium
CAGGTGGGTGTCCGCGGGAACGACCGCGACGATCTCGTCGAACGCCGGCGGGCGCTGGTCCGGGAGCAGACCCTGGCCGCGCTCCCAGTACACGCGCAGCGGCCAGATCACCTTGCTGTGACGCACGTCGAGTCGGCCGCGCAGCAGGTGCAGGTCGAGCTCGATCGCATCCGCGACCGCGACGGCCGGCACGACTCGCTCGGGCTCGTTCCCCGCCCGGTGGGCCACGAGCTCCGTCACCACGCCGTCACCACCTTGTCACCCTGCCCCGTCTGCCTCTCCACACTGCGATCACGACGTCGGCGTCGTCGGCACCGACGTCAGGCAGCCCGCGCTGGCGAGCGCCGACTCGACGGCGTGGCGGTCGGGGAGGAGCAACCCGTGATCGGCGACCGAGAGCGCGCTCGCGACGTTCGCGAACCGCACCGCCTCCGACCACCCCACGCCCTCGGATCGCCGGACCGCCAACGCCGCGATGAACACGTCGCCCGCGCCGGTCTCGTCCCGGGCTTCGACCGTGAGCGTCGGGATCCGCTGGACCTCGTGCTCGTCGGCGAGTACGGCGCCGGTGGCACCGGTCTTCACGATCACGGTGCGGGCGCCCGCTGCCCGCAACTCGGCGGCGGCCAGCTCGGGCCAGATCTCGGAGGTGTCGGCCCGGCCGACCAGCGCGGCGGCCTCGGCTCGATCCGGTGTGACGACCTCGGCCGCCCGGAGCGTGGCCGAGGTCATGCGTTCGGGCGGTGCCGGGTCGACGAACAGATCGATCGCGCCCGACGCTGCGAGCCGGGTCAGCGGGGCGAGGACCTCGGTCGGGATCTCGGGCTGCACGATGACGAGGTCGCCGGGCCCGACCGCCCCGACGACGGGTTCGACGCTCGACCAGGCGAGCTCGTCGTTCGCACCGGGCGCGAACACGAGGGTCCGGTGGCGACCGCGGTCGAGCTCGATCGCCACGAAGCCGGTCGGCGCGCTCGACGTCGAGACGTGCGTGACGTCGACGCCGTCGCTCCGGATCGCGTCGACGCATCGATGGCCGAACTCGTCGTCACCGATGCGTCCGACGAGCTGCACCTCGGCGCCGAGCCGGGCCGCCGCACGCGCGACGTTGCTGCCCTTGCCGCCTGGCTGGGTGAGGTAGTGGTCGACGAGCAGGGCGGACCCGGTCGAGTGCCGGCGGCCGCCGAACAGGTGGAGATCCATGTTGATCCCGCCGACGACCACGATGCGGCTCATCGCTGCCCACTTCCCGCGTGCGCGGGGACGACGATCCGTTGCCCGGGGGTCGGCACCTTGGTCGGGACGTCGAGTCGGCGGCGCACCTCGCCGGCCAAGCTCTCGGCCGCATCCTCCTCGCCGTGGTTGACGAGCACGAGCCCGGGCCCGTCCGCCGTGGCGAGCCAGTCGAGCAGCTCGGACCGGTCCGCGTGCGACGACAGCTCGACCGAGACGACGTCGGCGGCCACCCGATGCTCCCGCCCGAACATCCGGATCTCGCGCTTGCCCTGGCGCAGCTGATCGCCGCGGGTGCCCGGCGCCTGGAACCCGACGAGCAGCACCTTGTTGCGGCTGTCGCCGACGCGGTTGGCGAGGTGGTGGAGGACGCGGCCGCCGGTCGCCATCCCCGAGGCCGAGACGATGACGAACGGCCCGATCCGCGTGTTGAGCTCGATCGATTGCTCGGTGGTGCGGGTCTCGGTGATGTCGAGCGATGCGAACAGCTCGCGGTCGAGCACCTCGGGTCGGAACTCGGGCGAGCCACGCCGCCGCTCGTGCCGGTACCGGGCGAGTGCTCGGCTGGCCATCGGGCTGTCGACGAAGATCGGCAGGTCGGGCACCTCGCCGCGTTCGACCAGCCGGTCGAGGTGCCAGAGCACGACCTCGGTGCGGTCGACGGCGAACGCCGGGACGACCACGACCCCGCCACAGCTCGCGGCGTCGGCGACGAGCGCACCGATCACCGCGTCCGCGTCGGCATCGACGTGCTCGCGGTCGCCGTACGTCGACTCGATCACGACGACGTCGGCGCGCCCGATCGGGTCGGGCGGCAGGAGCAGGGGGTGCGACGGCCGGCCGAGGTCGCCGCTGAAGACGATCCGGCGATCGGCCGCGTCGACGTGGAGCGACGCGGCGCCCAGGATGTGCCCCGCGCGCGACCACGTGACCTCGACGCCCGGTGCCACGGTGCGAGGTGCACCGAACGGCACCGGCTCGAACAGCTCGAGCGATCGACGTGCGTCGTCCTCGGTGTACAGCGGCATGGCGGGCTGGTGCTTGCTGTACCCCTTGCGGTTCGCGTACTCGGCCTCCTCTTCCTGGAGGTGCCCGCTGTCGGGCAGCACGATCGCCGCGAGGTCACACGTGCCCGGGGTCGCGTAGACCGGGCCGCGGTAGCCGAGCGTGTACAGGCGCGGGAGGTACCCGCAGTGGTCGATGTGCGCGTGGGTGAGCACGACGGCGTCGATCGACGTCGGATCGACCGGGAACGGCGCCCAGTTGGCGAACCGGAGGTGCTTGCGTCCCTGGAACAGCCCGCAGTCCACCAGGACCTTCGAGCCCCCGGCCTCGAGCAACGTCTTGCTGCCGGTCACCGTGCGCGCGCCGCCGAGCAGGGTGAGTACGGGGTCGGGTGACGCGTACATGGGGCACCTCCTCGCCGACGCAACCCGCGCCGACACCCCGATCATCGGTCCGGCGACGCGCCGCGACCATGGTCGAAGGTCACGATCGCCGCAGTGCGGTCAGACCGGCCAGATCTCGGCCACGGCGAGGAGGTCGTCGCGGAAGTCGGGGTGACCGATGCTCGCGAGTGCCCGCGCCCGTTCACGCACGGTCAGTCCCTTCAGCTCGGCGACGCCGTACTCGGTGATGACGACGTCGGTCATGTGCCGCGGCGTCGTGACGATCGAACCCGCGGGGAGCTTCGGCGTGATCCGCGAGACCGACATGCCGTCGACCGAGGTCGTCGACCGGAGGCAGACGAGTGACCGGTCGCTGCCCTCGAGGGCGGCGCCGGCGACGAAGTCCTCGTGGCCGCCGATGCCCGAGAACTGGTTGCCGACGATGGTGTCGGCGACGATCTGTCCCGACAGGTCGACCGCCATCGCGCCGTTGATGGTGACCATGTTCCGGTTGCGGCTGATGACCTCGGGCGAGTTGACGACGTCGACCGGCAGGAACGCCACGTCGCGGTTGTCGTCGAGGAACTCGTACAGGTCGGGACTGCCGGCCGCGAAGGTCGTGATCGAGACGCCGTCGAAGACGCCCTTGTGCGCGTTGGTGACCTTGCCGGCGCGACAGAGCCGGGCGAGTCCGTTCGTGAACATCTCCGAGTGGATGCCGTAGTCGCCACCGTCGCCCTCGGCCAGGCGGCCCACCACCCCCGAGGGGATGGAGCCGATGCCGGTCTGGAGGGTGGCCCCGTCGGGGACGAAGGGCTGCACGTGCGCGGCGATGGCCTCGGCCACCGCATCGGG
>JAUHYJ010000499.1 GCA_030425785.1 Acidimicrobiia bacterium
GCAGGAGGCCCGCTACGGGATGCTCGCCCGATCGGACCCGGAGCGGTCCGACCAGCTGCTCGACCTGGCCCAGGCGGCGATCGACGAGCGATGGCGCTACTACGCCCAGCTCGTCGACATCGAGCGCACGATCCCGCACCTGGACGACCCCGATGAGCGTCTCGACCAGGAACGGGCCGACGAGCTGCCGGCCACGCCGGTGCAGGTGGCGCACGACGCGAACGACGACACGCCCGGCGACGACGACGGAGGTCCCCGCGATGGCTGATCTGCACACCGACTACCTCGGGCTGCGATTGCGGTCGCCGCTCGTGGCCTCGGCCGGTCCGTTCACCGGCGACGTCGACCGCATCGGCGAGCTGCAGGACGCCGGCATCGGCGCCATCGTGTTGCGGTCGCTCTTCGAGGAGCAGATCGAGCACGAGACGAGCGAGATCGACCGGCTGTTCTCGGTCCATCACGAGAGCTTCGGCGAGGCGCTGTCGTTCTTCCCCGACGTCGACGGCTACAACACGGGCGCCGATGCCTACCTCACCCTCATCGAAGAGGCCAAGGCCCGTGCCGACGTGCCGATCATCGCCAGCATCAACGGCAGCAACGTCGGCGGTTGGCTGCGCTATGCGCGACTGCTCGAGGACGCCGGCGCCGACGCGATCGAGCTGAACCTCTACACCGTCGCCGCCGACCCGATGATCGACGGCGACATGATCGAGTCCGAGCAGCTCGAGTTGGTCGGGATCGTCGCGAGCGAAACGCGGGTGCCGGTCGCCGTCAAGATCTCGCCCTTCTACTCGTCGCTGGCCTCGTTCCTGTCCCGCCTGCAGCAGGCCGGTGCGGCGGGTGTCGTCATGTTCAACCGGTTCTACGCACCCGATCTCGACCTCGACACGCTCGACATCGCACCGAAGATCTCGCTGAGCTCGCCCAACGAGCTGCGCCTGCCGTTGCGCTGGATCGGCATCGCACGCGAGTTCCTCGACATCTCGATCGCCGGGTCGACCGGCGTGCACGGCGGCCACGACGCCGCGAAGCTGATCCTCGCGGGCGCCGACGTGACGATGATGACCTCAGCGCTGCTCTTCCACGGCATCTCGTACGTGCACCAGGTCGAGGAGGAATTGCTCGATTGGATGCGCGAGCACGACTACCGGTCGGTCGCCGAGATGCGCGGCGCCGTGAGCCGCGACTCCGCCGCCGACCCGGCGGCCTACGAGCGCGCGAGCTACATCGGCAACATCACGAGCTACACGAGCCGGTTCCTGGGCACGCACCCACTCCGGCTGCGACGCTGAACGACCGCCGATCGACCCGGCGGACGGGTCAGGGCAGCAGCAGCGCGTCGATGGCGTGCACGTAGCCGTCGGGGTCACCCGTCGCCGCCAGATCGGCGATGGTGACCGAGGCGCCGTCGAGCGTCTGTGCGTCGGCGTCGACGACGATCGGCTCGTTGAGCGTGTCGAGGTCACGGCTCGACTCGAACACGGCCGTCGAGTCGAGGGACTCGGGCACCACGTGGTGCAGCAGGACGTCGGTCACCTGCTCGTCGTTGAGCCCGCTGACATCGATCTCGTCGAGCACGTCGTTGGTCGGCGCGAAGATCGTGAACGACTGACCGGGCTCGCTCAGCGCGTCGTCGAGCCCGACCCGCTCGATCAGCGCCACCAGCGTGCTGAACTGGTCGGGGTTCGCCTGCAGGATGCCGAACGCAGTGGCGTCGTCGGGCACCACGGGCGGCACCGTCGTCGGCGGCACCGTGGTCGGCGCGACGGTCGTCGGCGGCACTGTGGTGGGCGCGACGGTCGTCGGCGCCACGGTCGTCGGCGCGACGGTCGTCGGCGGCACTGTGGTGGGCGCGACGGTCGTCGGCGCCACGGTCGTCGCCGGCACGGTGGTGGGCGCGACCGTGGTCGAGGGCGGCAGGGTGCCGGCGACGATGGTCGTGACGGCGGTCGTCGTGGCCGACGTCTCGTCGTCGTCGTCGTCGCCCCCGCCCAACCACAGGATCAAGATGACCACGAGGGCGATCAGCAGCAGGGCGGCGATCACGCCGAGCACGGCGCCGTTGCGCTGGTACCAGGGTGGCGGCGGCTCGTCGGGCGGCATCGTGCCACCGGGCGGCGGCGGCGTCGGGCCGCCGGGCGGCACCGCGCCGGCCGCGGGCATCGCCGTGGTCGGGTCGGTCTCGCCGGTCGCTGGCATCTCGGCGGTCGGGCCGGTCTCGCCCGTGGCGGGCATCTCGGCGGTCGGCTCGACCGGCGGTTCAGGCGGCGGCGTGGACCCGGGGACGTCGTTCGACATGTCCGCGAGCGTAGAACACCGACCGTGTGCCGTGGGGGACGCCGGGGGCCGGCGGACGGCGCGAACTAGAAGTAGATGATGCTCTCGGCGTTGCGCTCGGCCTCGTCGAGGTCGGCGGTGTAGGCGCCGGTCGACAGGTACTTCCAGCCGCCGTCACAGACGATGAAGACGATGACGGCCGGACCGTCGTCGGGGCCGATCTGGCTCGCGACCTTGGCCGCGCCGGCCAGCGCAGCGCCGGACGACAGCCCGGCGAACACGCCGCACTCGTTGACGAGGCGGCGGGTCCATTCGATCGACTCGCGGGGGCGGACGACGCGCTTGCGGTCGAGCAGGTCGCGGCCGTTCCACATCTCGAACACGGGCGGGATGTATCCCTCGTCCATGTTGCGCAGGCCCTCGACCCGCTCGCCGAGCGGTGGCTCGACGGCGACGATCTGGATGTCGGGATGCTGCTCTTTGAGGAACCTGCCGGTGCCCATCAACGTGCCGCTCGTGCCGAGGCCGGCGACGAAGTGCGTGATCTCGGGGACGTCACGCCAGATCTCGGGGCCGGTGCCCTCGTAGTGGGCGCGCGGGTTGGCCTCGTTGCCGTACTGGTAGATCAGACACCAGTCCGGGTTGGCCTCGGACAGTTCGAGCGCGCGCTTGACGGCGCCGTTCGAGCCCTCCGGACCGGGCGTGAGGATGATCTCGGCACCCATGATCTCGAGCATCTGGCGACGCTCGATCGACACGCTCTCGGGCATCAGGATCTTGATCGGATAGCCCTTCAGCCGGGCGATCGCGGCGAGCGCGATGCCGGTGTTGCCCGACGACGGTTCGACGATGGTCTGGCCGGGCAGGAGGGTGCCGTCGGCCTCGGCTGCCTCGATCATCGCCTTGGCGATGCGGTCCTTCACCGAGCCGAACGGGTTCTGCATCTCGAGCTTGGCCAGGATGCGGACGTTGGGGTTCGGCGACAGGTTCGAGACGTCGACGATCGGCGTGTTGCCGATCAGATCGAGCACGTTGGCATGGACCGTGCTGAACCCGGTCATGGCACCCGCTCCGAGCCTCGGCGGCGTCGACAGATCGCTCATGTTCGCTACAACAGCTCCTGAATCCGGATCATTCCGATCAATCCGACAAACTTCGTCAGG
>JAUHYJ010000500.1 GCA_030425785.1 Acidimicrobiia bacterium
TACGACGGCGGCGCACACGTGACCGGGTCGCGTCGGCGCACGTCCGCCGGGCGATGGTCAGCAGCCAGTGCTTCGCCGGCCCGTCGGCGCGGTAGCGGTGCAGCGATGCCACGGCCCGCCGATAGGTCTCCTGCGCGAGGTCGTCGGCGTTGTCGCGATCGCCGAGGTAGCGGCAGAGATCGCGAACGTCGCGCTCGGTCTCGGCGACGAAGCGCTCGAGCGCGGCGCGATCACCGTCGCGGGCGTCGAGAAGGAGTCGCGTCAGGGCATCCATGTCCGGACAGTCTGCCGTGGGAACTTTTCGATCACTAGGGTCGACCGACCTCATCATGAACACGCGCGTCATGCGTCTGGGGTACCCGGAGCACCCGGCCTACGGGTCGACGACATGACCGAGCCGGCAGCTCTTCGGTGTGACGAGGCGCAGGTGCTGGTCTCGGCCGCACTGGACGGTGAGGCATCGTCGGCCGAGGCGGCCATCGCCGCCGCCCACGTCGACACGTGCGAGCAGTGTGCTGCATGGCAGGACTCGGTGGCGGCGTTGCGGCGCCGCACCATGCTGCGACCCGGGCGGTCCGACGCGGCGTTCGTGGCGCAGGTGATGTCCGACGCGCGTCCCGCACGACTGGGGCGTGGCGGTTGGATGCGACCCGTCCTCGCCTGGTGCGCGGTGGTGATCGGCGTGCAGAGCATCGGCCCCCTGGTGCTCGGGGAGGCCGACGGTGCCTCCGCACACCTCGCGCGGCACCTGGGCGCATCCGGGATCGCTCTCGCACTCGCCATGCTGTACGTGGTGTGGCGCCCGCACCGGGCCTTCGGGCTGCTGCCCTTCGTGCTCGCCCTGTTCGCCGCCACGGCCATCTCGATCCTGATCGACACGATCGCCGGTGAGCGGAGCGCCCTCGCCGAGTCGACCCATCTCGCCGAGCTGATCGGCACGGTCGTGCTGTGGATGATGGCGGGCTCGCCGGGGACGGATCGCCTCGTCAGCTGGTGGCACCACCGCCAAGCCGGCCGGGGAGGCCTGCGGACCACCAGGTGAGCAGCTGACCGGCAGCGTCGCCCTCGAGCCCGTAGGCAGCGAGGACGGCTCGTCCGCACGCAGTGATGTCGCCGTCGCGGAGTGCGTCGACGCTCGCCGCCAGATCCCCGCTGGGCCAGGGGAGTGCCGCCAGCATCGCCGGGCTGAGCCGGACCGTCGTCGCCGACAGGCCCGTCCCGGCGCCCTGATGCCAGCACAGCGCTGAGGCGACGGGGGCGGTCAGGGTGGCGGCGAGCTCCCAGACGGCGGCGTCGGCACGATCGGCCGTCGCGCCGGCGGTCGGTGTCGCCGTCATCACGGGCACGCCGGGGATCCAGGCCCCGTCGGGGTCGGCGACCGCTTCGATCACCCGGGTCTGGTTGGCGATCAGCACCTTGGGGACGAGCTTGCGCGCCGCCCACTCGGTGAAACGTCCCTCGAGCCGTTCGAGGTCGACCCGTGGCGCAGCCAGCGTCCGTTTCGCGAACTTGACCGGGCGCTCGCCCCAGTGGTTCACGCCGGGGTCGATCAGGCCGCTCGTCACGAGCGGCGGGCCGTCGACATCGTCGGCGACCGCAGGCACGAGGGCGTAGTACTCGTCGCGGAAGTTGAGGTTGAGGTCGGCGCGGTCGCCGAGCGTGCCGTCGACGGTGAGCGTCGACGGGTCGAGCGGGGGGATGCCGAGCTCGTCGGTGACGACGCGGGTCCAGGCGAGCGGGTGCGGACGCTCCGTGCTCGGGCGTCGGAAGCCGAGCACGCACACGTTGACGCTGGCCTCGAACAGCTGCTGGTCGGCGACCCACCACGACCAGGCCAGATCGGCAAGTGCGTCGACCTGCGAACGAATCGGCCCGGCGTCGCGCGAGGCGAGGATCGACTGCGGCAGGACGAGCGCGACCCGGCCGTGTCCCGGGTGGGCCAACCGCACCGAGAGCGCCAGGAACTCCGCCGCCGCGTCCGCGTACGGTCCGCCGCCGTGCTTGCTCGACCCGCCGCGGGTCGTTGCCGACGCCATCTGAGAGAGGTACGGCGGGTTGCCGATCACGATGTCGAACCGCTCGTCGCCCCAGTCGTGGTCGAGGGCGTTGGTGCGGATCGTCGTCGTCGACGGGTGGGTGATCCGTGCCAGCGCTGCGCCGTCGACGTCACAGCCGACCATCTCGACCGAGCGGCCGCGCAGGTGGAGCTCGACCCGCATCGCCTCGAGCAGCCGCCCGTCGCCGCAGGCCGGGTCGAGCACGCGAATCGGGCGATCCGCGGGGAGATCGTGCCAGTCGCCGGTCGCGTCGATGTCTGCCAGCGTGCGCTCGGTCACCAGGGCGCAGAGGTCGGGCGGCGTGTAGTAGAGCCCCAGGCGCTTGCGCACCGCTTGCGTCACGGCCATCCGGCCAGCGTACGGTGGGCGCCGTGCCCGAGCGGTACCTCTCCTTCTCCCGGGACGACTGGGCGGCACTGCGCGCCGCGACCCCGCTGACGCTGCGCGACCACGATCTGGCTGCGCTGCGCGGCATCAACGACCAGATCGACCTCGACGAGGTGGCGGCCGTCTATCTGCCGCTCAGCCGGCTGCTCAACCTCTACGTGTCGGCCGTGCAAGACCTGCAGCGGGTGTCGTCGACGTTCCTCGGATCGATCGCTCCGAAGGTGCCGTACGTCATCGGCGTCGCCGGTTCGGTCGCGGTCGGCAAGTCGACGTTCGCACGCATCCTGCAGGCGCTGCTGTCGCGCTGGCCCGACCATCCGCAGGTCGACCTGCTGACGACCGACGGGTTCCTCTACCCGAACGCCGAGCTGATCGAGCGTGGCATCCTCGACCGGAAGGGTTTCCCGGAGAGCTACGACACGCGTTCCCTGCTCGAGTTCCTGCGCTCGGTCAAGAGCGGCGAGCCCGAGGTGTCGGCCCCGGTCTACGACCACGTCACCTACGACATCCTCGACGGCGAGGTGGTCACGGTGCGCCGACCCGACATCGTGATCGTCGAGGGCCTGAACGTGCTCCAGGTCAATCGCGAGGGCGTCGAGTTCGTCAGCGACTACTTCGATTTCTCGATCTACGTCGACGCCGACGAGCGCGACATCGAGGAGTGGTACGTGCAGCGGTTCTTCGCGCTCCGCGAATCGGTGTTCACGAACCCGTCGAGCTACTTCTCGAACTTCGCCGACCTCACGGACGCCGAGACGGACGCGACGGCGCGAGCGATCTGGCACTCGATCAACGGCAAGAACCTGGTCGAGAACATCGCACCGACGCGTGAGCGGGCGAGCCTGATCCTGCGCAAGGAACGCGACCACCGCGTCAGTGAGGTCCAACTCCGCAAGCTCTGACTCCGAGTCGCCATCGGCGGCCGCCCGCCCCTGCAGGAGGCCCGATCGGTGACGTCGTGAATCGTCACGTGGGTGGCGTGTGGGGCGGTG
>JAUHYJ010000501.1 GCA_030425785.1 Acidimicrobiia bacterium
ATCTGCGCGCCGCATTCGGGGCAGTGCGGCACCCCGATGCGGGCCCACAGCAGACGCATGTAGTCGTGGATCTCGGTGATCGTCCCGACCGTGGAGCGCGGATTGCGGTTCGTCGACTTCTGGTCGATCGACACCGCGGGGCTGAGACCCTCGATGAAGTCGACGTCGGGCCGGTCGACCTGCCCGAGGAACTGCCGGGCGTAGGCGCTGAGCGACTCGACGTAGCGACGCTGCCCCTCGGCGAAGATCGTGTCGAACGCGAGGCTCGACTTTCCCGACCCCGACAGTCCGGTGAACACGACGAGGCTGTCGCGCGGGATGTCGAGGTCGACGTTCTTCAGGTTGTGGACGCGGGCGCCGCGGACGCTGAGGTTTCCGCCCGCGTGGGCATGCGCAGAGACGGGGACGATGGGCACCCGTCAAGTCTAGGTGGGCCCTCCGACACCGGCTCCGGGTTCGCGAACGGCGAAGCGGATGCCGCCACGACGCGCGGATGCCCCGGACCTCACGGCCCGGGGCATCCGTTCGTCACCCTGTCAGGGCGTGACGTTCAGCACGAACGACGACGTCGTGCCGGTCGACGGCACGTAGACGTCGAACACCGTCGGGCCCGACGCCGTGGCCGGCACGGGCACGGAGACCGTCACCTGTCCGACCTCGTCGACGTTCGGCGTGTACGACGTGTCGATCGGTCCGCTCGTGACCAGCTCGACACCGCCCGACGAGATCACGGCCACGTCAGCATCGGTCTCGTCGCGCGTGAAGTCCAGCGACGAGAGGGCCACGTTCACCGAGGTGCCTGCCGTGACGGTTCCGCCCGGCAGCACCACGCCGACGGCGCGCTGCTTGAGGTCGGGCACCGCGGTGCCGAACTCGTCGAACCAGTCGACCATCGACTCGAGGTCGATCTTGCCGCTGTCGGCCTTGTTCGCACCCAGGTTGAGCGTCGAGAAATTGTCGCCGCCCGAGGCCAGGAACGAGTTCACACCCACCGAGTAGACGGCGACCGGATCGATCTCGACACCGTCGAGCCACATCTGCGTGATGTGGCTGCCCTGCGCGGCGCCCGGGTTGTAGGTGTACGTGAAGCCCTCGCTGATGCCGAGCTTGAGGAACGGACGCGACGCATCCGCGGGCTGCCACTGCTCCTCGAGAACCGACTTGATCTGGGCGCCCGTGAGGTCCATCGACACGAGCGTGTTCGCGAAGGGCTGGACCGCGGCCGCCTCGGCGTAGGTCACCTCACCCGACTGCAGGTCGGCGCGCAGGCCGCCCGGGTTCATGAACGTCACGTCGACGTCGCGCGTGCCGTCGACGTTGAGCGCCCACTTCTGCACGTCGGCCACGAAGTTGCCGAGCGTGGACTCGCCACCGCGGTTCTCGGGGAACGACGTCGCGCCGGCGGGATCCGCGCGCACGGCGCGTCCGAAGAGGGTCGAGGCGTCGCCGAGGACGACACTGCCGAGTTCATCGGCCACGGCCTTGGCCTCGGCCACGAGCGGCACGATCGCCGGGTCGGGCTCGGCGAGCCACTGGACGACATTGCCGCTCGAGTCGCGCTCGACGGCCATCGTGTAGACGGTGTTCTCCATCGAGACGATCGACTTCGACTTGGTGTCCCAGCGGACGACCATGTTCGAGAACCGCTCGCCGTACTGACCGCTTGAGATCACGGGGCGACCGTCGATCACGTGGTTGTAGGCGAGGTGCGTGTGGCCCGACACGATCGCGTCGATGTTGTCGTCGGCACCGTTGACGATCTGGCCGAAGCGCGTGCTTCCGTCGGTGGCCGACTCGACCGAAGTGTCGGCGGCACCTTCGTGCACGAGCAGCACGATGATGTCGGCCTCCCCGTTGGAGACGTCGCCGTCGCTGAGCTGGTCCGCCACGCGGTTCGCCGCTTCGACCGGGCTGCCCACGTCGATGCTCGCGATGCCCGCCGGGCTGACCAGAGTCGGCAGCTCATCCGTCACCGCACCGACGAAACCGACACGAACCGCCTTCTTGTCGTACTTGTCCTTGATCTTCTTCTTGAGCGTCTCCAGTGCCGACGTGATCTTCGCCGTCAGATCAGCAAGCTTCTGCTGCATCTTCTGCTTGAGCACGGGGAACTTCGAGAAGAGCTTCGCCTCGACCTTCGCGTAGGCCTCTGCGGCCTTCTGCTCGACGGCGGCCTTCCGCTCGGCGGCAGCGACCTCCGCCGCTTCGGCAGCAACTGTCGCCGGATCGGCGGGCAGTCGCGCGATCCAGTACTCGGGCAGGGCCGGATTGTCCGTGCCCTTCTCGTAGATGTTGGCCCCGAGATACTCCCAGTCGGCGAGCGGCATGACGCGGTCGGTCAGGTCGTCGAATCCGCGGTCGAACTCGTGGTTGCCGACGGAGCTGACGTCGAGACCGGCGAGGTTGAGCGCCTCGATCGTGGGCTCGTCCTGCTGGATGAACGAGGTGAAAGTCGACGCGCCGATCATGTCACCGGCCGCGGCGAACAGCGTGTTCGAGTTGTCGGCGCGCAGATCGTTGATCGCACCTGCGAGCCGGGCGATGCCCGCTGCGGTGCCCGACTCTTCGATGCGGCCGTGGAAGTCGTTGACCGTCGCGAGGTTGAACTCGATGATGCGCCCGTTCGCGTTGCCCGGCGGTGTCTTGGGATCCTTCGGCGCAGCGTACGCGGGGACGATGCCCCCCACCGCGAGGGCGGCTGCCGTGGCACCGGCGACGAGGCCGGTCACCGCGAGTCTGCGGCTGTGTCGAGTACGTTCGGATCGGATGCGGGTTCGCATGGATGTCACCTCTCTGCCGCTTTCACGGCAGTTCGCGCGAATACGAGTTGCGCGCCACGGTGAGCGCACCTGAGCAGAGCCTATGCAGACGCGGCGCGTTCGACCAGAGGCTTGAGAGAGAGTTCACCGATCCGACACGGCTGCGACGATCACGCGTGACCGGCGCGCTCCATGGCCCGCAGCTCCTTCTTGAGGTCCTGCACCTCGTCGCGCAGGCGCGCCGCGAGCTCGAACTTGAGCTCGGCCGCGGCGGCCAGCATCTGGTCGCTCAGGTCGCCGATCGTCGCCTCGAGCTGCATGGCCCCCTCGGCCGCGATGCCCTCGCGACGCAGGTTCGGCGTCGGCGACTTGCCCTTGCCCGACTTCGACGCCGCGGCATCCTTGCGCGAGAGCAGCGCCTTCGTGTCGGCACCCTCGCGCGCGAGCACCTCGGTGATGTCGGCGATGCGCTTGCGCAGCGGCTGCGGATCGATCCCACGCTCGAGGTTGTAGGCGACCTGCTTCTCGCGGCGGCGGTCTGTCTCGTCGATCGCGTTGCGCATCGAGTCGGTGATCGTGTCGGCGTACATGTGCACCTGGCCCGAGACGTTGCGCGCCGCGCGGCCGATCGTCTGGATGAGCGACGTGCCGCTGCGGAGGAACCCCTCCT
>JAUHYJ010000502.1 GCA_030425785.1 Acidimicrobiia bacterium
GACATCCGGCGTGTCGATCAGCAGCTGCTCCTCGTAGGTGCCGGCGCCCACCAGGATGGTGCCGCCGGGGGCGACGCGGTCGGCCGCATCCGCCAGGGTGGCGGCATCCTCGGGCACGCGCACCAGGGCGTCCCCCGTGTCGGTGGGCGAGGCACCGCACCCGGCGAGGACGGCGAGCGCGGCGAGCGCGGTCGCCGCGGCGAGGGCGCGTCGGGCGTGAGTCACCCCGACAGCCTACGGCGCGGTGATTCAGGGGACTCTCAGGTCTGGTAACGTGTCGACGTTCGTACGCGTCCGCGCACCCTTCTGTGCGCCCACCCGAGGACCGCGCACAGAGGCCGTGCACGAACGCGCGCTGGGGAAACATGCGCACTGGGGGAACCTCTATGGCCAACGACCGTCGTCGACCGCACTCTGACCGTCGTGGACGCAGATCGGCGATCGCCGCTCTGACCACTACCGCGATGGTGGCCGGACTGCTCACCGCAGGGGCAGTGCCCGCCGTCGCCGCGGGCGACACCGATGGGTCCGTCACCGGACACGTCTTCCAGGACTTCTCGAGTTCGGGGTGGTACACCGCCGGAGCCGCCGAGGCGGGCGTCCCGCGCAGCCGGCCGGTGGAGGGCGTGACGGTCACCGCGTACGACGCCCAGGGCGACATCGTCGGCACCGCGCTCAGCGGGTCCGATGGCGCATACGATCTCGTCGTCGACGACGCGTTCTCCGCCGACATCCGCGTGGAGTTCTCGGACTGGCCCGCACAGTTCGAACCGGCCTTCGCGGCGCAGGGCGCCGAGCCGCCGTCGACACTGGGGGCGAACGACACGAGCGTGCAGTTCGTCGAGATCGATCCGGCGACCCCGACCGACGAGGTCGACTTCGGGCTGATCGTGCCCGATCAGGTGATCCAGAACGATGCGCCGATCGCGACGGCCATCCAGTACGCCGGCCTGCCCACGGCCACCGCCGCCGATCTGTCGGCGGTCGTCGCGCAGCCCTGGTCGGCCACCGGCAGCTCTGACAACCCGGATCACTACGACAAGCGCACCGAGGTCGCCACCTTCGAGGACGTCGGCTCGGTGTGGGGACTCTCGTACAACCGCACGAAGAACTTCCTCGTCGGCTCGGCGACCATCAAGCGCATGTCGGGCATGGGGACGTCGGGCCTGGGCGGCATCTACGGCGCCACCGACGTGCTCAACGCCGACGGCTCGGTGAACGGGTCGTCGGCGCTCCAGCCGTGGTTCGCGCTCGACACCGACCTCGGCATCGACGTGGGATCGATCGGCTCGAACGCCTCGCGCGGCATCGCCGACGCGCAGGACCCGGCCTACGACACCGAGGGCTTCGCGCTCGCCGCCCGCGCCGGCATCGGCGGCATCGCCACCTCGCTCGACGGCGACACGCTGTTCGTCACGAACCTCCACGACCACCAGGTCTACGCGATCGACATCTCCGGCGGCCAGGTCGTGCCGACCGCCTTCGAACAGGTCGAGACGCCGCTCGCGGCCAACGGCCAGCAGCTGTGGGCGATCACCGTGTTCGGCGACCGCCTGTACGTCGGCTACAACGACACCGGCGATGACGCCCAGGGCGACGCGCAGCCCGGTGTCGCCGCGGCGGACGCGGACATGAAGGCGTACGTGGTGTCGGTTCCGGTCGTCGACGCGGTGGCCGGCACCGTCAGCGCGGGCGACTGGCAGCTCGAGCTCGAGATGAGCCTCGGCTACGTCAAGGGCAGCAACATGAACACGTGGCCCAACACCGGCAACAAGCCGCAGCTGTACCGGTGGAACTCGTGGACCGATGAGTGGACGTGGGGGGGCGACCCCAACACGCAGTCGGTCGGGTTCGACACGAACTGGGGGCTGACCCAGGCCTACCCGCAGCCGATCCTCTCGGGTCTGGCCTTCGACATCGACGGGTACCTGAACCTGGGCTTCACCGACCGCACCTCGATCCAGTCGGGCAACCTCAACGTGCCCAGCGATCCGAGCATCAGCGGGTACTTCGAGACGGTCGCCAACGGCGACACGCTCGTCGCCGGCCCGATCGCGCTCGGCATCCCGACGGGGACCGACTGCCCGACCACCGCCAGCGGCAACTTCGTCCTCGAGTGCAACGGCAACGTCGGCGACCGGCCGACCTCCGCCAACGGCAGCAACGACCAGGGCCCGGTGCACGGGGAGTTCTTCCACGACTCGCAGAACCTCGGCCAGGGCGGCATCCACAACGAGAACACGCTCGGCGCGGTCGCGACCTACCCCGGCGTCGACGAGGTCGCGGTCACCGCGATCGACCCCGGCCCCGGCATCTACCGGTCGGGGAACATGTGGTTCGACCAGCGCGACGGTCAGCCCTCGCGCGCGTTCGACCAGGTCGACGGCGTCAAGGACCGCGACAACCCCGCTTTCGAGAAGGGCGGCGGGCTCGGTGCGGTCGCGCTGCTGGGCGTCGCAGCGCCCGTCGAGATCGGCAACCGGGTCTGGCTGGATGCCGACCTGAACGGCCGCCAGGATCCCGACGAGCCGGCGATCAACGGCGCCGTCGTCGAGCTGTGGACCGACGCCGGAAACGGCACGCCGGGCGAGCTGATCGGCACCCGGACGACCGCGACCGTCGACGGGCAGCCGGGCACGTACTACTTCCGCACGGACGACGCCGACCTGAGCGACGACGACGGGCCGAAGTTCATGCCGAACGACGACTACGTCCTCGTGTTCCCTCAGGGAACCGGTGCCGTCGACCTGCAGGGCCCGCACGCCGACCACGAGGGCTTCGACGGCCTCCAGTGGGAGGACCTCGTCCGCACGCAGGCCGAGGTGAGCATTCCCGCCACCGCCACCAACGGCGGCACCAGCGACGTGAACGACTCGAATCCCGCCGTCGACACCGGGCAGTACGCGCTGTCGGTCGGTGGCCCGGGTGAGAACAACCACACGTACGACGCCGGCTGGTACGGTCTGGCCCCGTTCGAGGTGCTCAAGACCGTCGTCGGCCCCGCGCCGGCGGACACGACCTACACCGTGAACGTCGATGCGGCGGTGAACTTCCGCGGCGAGGACCGACTGACCGAGGCGGGCGCCGATCCGCACGGCAAGGGCCCGCAGGTGACGACCACCACGTACGAGCTCACCCCCGGCGTGCCGGTGGCGTCCGGTCAGGATCTGCCCTACGGCTACACCCTCACCTTCAGCGAGGACCTCGACACCCCCGACGACACGATCGTGTTCACCCCGTCGGTGCCGGGCTCGTCCCCGCCGCAGGGGCGCCTGGTCGTGAACCCGACCGGGCCGACCGGCGAGGGCGGCATCCTGCAGCTGGGTGTCGAGAACCGCTACGGCTCCTTGCAGGTGACCAAGTCACTCGCGGGCGACCAGGAGGCCGTCGAGGCGGTCGGCGATCTCGCGTTCACCGTGAACTGGGAGA
>JAUHYJ010000503.1 GCA_030425785.1 Acidimicrobiia bacterium
CTCTCCCCCGCCGGCACGATCTGCATCTACACCTTCGCCACCGCCGACATCATCGTCGACGTGGTGGGTCATCTGGCCGAGACCCCCGACTTCACCTCGATCACCCCGTTGCGGTTCGCGGACTCGCGCGACGAGCCGACCTTCGACGACAACCAACGCAACACCGGACCACGCCGAGCCGACACCGTCTGGGAGATCCCCATCGCCGGCCGCGGCAGCATCCCCGACGACGCCACCACCGTCGTCGCCAACGTCACCGTCACCAACGGACAAGCCGAAGGATTCGCCACCATCTACCCCTGCGGCACCCGACCACTCACCAGCAGCCTCAACTACGCCCCCGGCATCACCCGACCCAACGAAGTCATCGCCAAACTCTCCCCCGCCGGCACCATCTGCATCTACACCTTCGCCACCGCCGACATCATCGTCGACGTGGCCGGACACGATTGACGCACCTGCCCCGCCGCCGGACCGTCGGTACACTGCCCCCTCTATGTCGAACCAGCAGCTCTCCCGTGCCGCCTACGACAAGCTCAAGGCCGAGTTCGACGATCTGACCACACGCGGTCGCATCGAGGTCGCCGAGAAGATCGAGCGGGCCCGCGAGGAAGGTGACCTCAAGGAGAACGCCGGCTACCACGCGGCGAAGGACGAGCAGGGCCACATGGAGGGCCGGATCCGCCAGCTCGAGCACCTGCTCGACAACGCCGAGATCGTCGACGACCAGTACGTCTACACGATCGTGTACGACGGCGACTCCGACGACATGGCCGAGCGCTACGTGGTCGGCAACCTCGAAGAAGAGGTCGACGGTGCCGACGTGATCAGCGCGTCGAGTCCACTCGGCGCCGCGCTGCAGGGTGCCGCGGCCGGTCAGACGGTGACGTACGAGGCACCGAACGGCTCGCTGACCGTCAGGGTGCTCGAGGTCGAGTCGATCTGAGCGAGTCGGCCACGACCAACGCCGGCGAACTCACCTTCGCCGGAGCGAGCGCCGGCGCTCCCCCGCTGCCTCCGAGCCGAACGCTCGATCTGCCGGGGCTCGGCCAGGTCACGGTGCGCGACCTCGCCGGCCCGGCCAACGCCCCGACCGTCGTGCTGCTGCACGGCTGGACGGCGACCGCCGACCTCAACTGGTACACCTGCTACGAGCCGCTGTCGAAGCACTACCGCGTCGTCGCGTTCGACCATCGCGGACACGGCACGGGGCTGCGGCCGAAGACCGCCTTCCGACTCGAGGACTGCGCCGACGACGTCGTCGCGATCGCTGACGCGCTCGGCATCGACACCTTCGTCCCCGTCGGCTACTCGATGGGCGGCACGGTCGCCCAGCTGCTCTGGCAGCGCCACCGCGACCGGCTCGACGGTCTCGTGCTGTGCGCAACGGCGCCGTACTTCGCCGGATCGCGTCCGGAGCGGTTGTCGTTCGTCGGTCTCACCGGCCTCGCGACCCTCGCCCGGTTCACGCCGGGTCAGGCACGCGCCTGGATCAGCGAGCAGGTCTACCTCCAGCGTCGCACCGAGACCTGGGGGCCGTGGGCCGCCGATCAGGTCGCACAGCACGAGTGGCGGATGATCCTCGAAGCCGGCAAGGCGATCGGTGAGTTCTCGTCGACCGACTGGATCGGCGATGTCGACGTCCCGACGTCGGTGGTCGTCACCACCGCCGATCCGGTGGTGCCACCGCGCCGCCAGATCAAGCTCTGGCGCTGGATTCCCGGCGCGCAGGTGTTCCGCGTGCACGGTGGCCACGACTCGGTCGTCAGCAAGCGCGAGACCTTCGTGCCGCAACTCGTGCGGGCCTTGCACGCGGTACGCGCCGATCGCACCCTCCACAGCCGCTGACCAGGCGCGCATCGATATTCGCTGCGCCGTCCGAGCCCTCCGTGGGATGCTGCGCGCACCCACCCAACAGGAGGAAACACCATGATTCGCACACGATGGGCGGCGATCGGAGCAGCGGTCGCCGTCACCCTCGGAGCCGGAGGCGTCGGCCTCGTCTCGGCCACGTCACCGAGCGACGCAGTGACGTTCGTCCCGATCGAGCCCTGCCGACTCTTCGACACTCGACCCGACTTCCAGGTCGGCGATCGCTCGACCCCGCTCGGCGCCGACGAGACGTTCACCGTCGAGGCCACCGGCGACAACGGCGAGTGCACCGGCATCCCCGACAGCGCCACCGGCCTCGGCCTCAACGTCACCGCGGTCGACCCGTCGGCAGCCACCGTGCTCACCATCTGGGGCGAGGGCAGCCAGCCCAACGCCTCGAGCCTGAACCCGACGCCCGGGTCACCGCCCACCCCCAACGCGGTCACCAGCGGCCTGACGGGCGCCGGTGAACTCAACATCTGGAACGCGTTCGGCACGGTCCACGTGCTGGCCGACGTGGTCGGCTACTACACCGACCACAACCACGACGACCAGTACCTGCCGCTGTCCGAGAACTCGGAGGCCGGCATCGACGAGGTTCAAGGAGCCAGCCAGGATCTCTCGGCGACGCCCGCAACGATCGCGACCGTCACCGTCGACACGCCGTCGACGGGATACCTGATCGTCAACTCGAGCGCTGCCTTCTTCGGAGACGACGGCATCACCGCGCAAGCGCGATGCTCGATCACGACCGGATCGGTGATCGACAACGACGCCGTCCAGATCATGTCGGTCGACCCGACGGAGTGGATCACACTCGGCGGCACACGCGGCCTGGCCGTGAACACCCTGCTGGGCAACACCGTGGAGACCACGGTCAACCTGGTGTGCGACGCCCCGGCGGGTTCGCCGACGATCGGTGACGCCCAGCTCACGGCGACGTTCATCCCCGACTCGGACGCCTCGGCGCTCGTCCTGGTGCCAGCGTCGTGACCACCTCGGCGGCGCCGCACGCCCAACGACGTGCGTGCGGCGTCGCCGATGGTCTCGCCCTCCACACCGGACCGCGGATCGCGACCGCAGCGAGATAATCGCCGATCGCGCCGCTCCGACATGACATCCTGATAACCGACAACGACCATCCACAGCAGAAGGAAGCATCACCATGATTCGTACACGATGGGCGGCGATCGGCGCCGCCGTGGCCGTCACCCTCGGAGCCGGAGGCATCGGCCTCGTCTCGGCCACATCACCCAGCGACGCCGTCGCCTTCGTCCCGATCGAGCCCTGCCGACTCTTCGACACTCGACCCGACTTCAACGTCGGCGACCGCTCCGCCCCACTCGGACCCGACGAAACCTTCACCGCCCAGGCCACCGGCGACAACGGCGAGTGCACCGGCATCCCCGCCACCGCCACCGGCCTCGGCCTCAACGTCACCGCGGTCGACCCGACCGCCGCCACCGTCCTCACGATCTGGGGCGACGGCGATCGACCCAACGCGTCCAGCCTCAACCCCACCCCGGGTTCGCCCCCGACCCCCAAC
>JAUHYJ010000504.1 GCA_030425785.1 Acidimicrobiia bacterium
CGACCCGGGAGCTTGGCCGAGACCGGCTGCGGCGTGGCCCCGAGCTTCCAGATGGCGACGGCGGCGCACATGAAGTCGGTCGAGTTCGGCAGCGCGATCGTCACCAGGTCGTCCTGCTGCACCCCGAGCTGCTCGTACGCCCGCGCCAACCGGTTGGTGTGCAGGTCGAGCTCGCGCCACGACAACGTCGTCTCGCCACACGTCAAGGCCGGGTCGTGCGGGCGCTCGGCCGCGTGGTGCGAGATGATCGCCGAGATCGACTGGATCGCCATGGCCGCCGACGTTAGGGAACGCTCCCGGGCGACCTCGCACCGGACGCGACGCTCGGCGAGAATCTCCTGATGCGATGTCGAGGACGCGAGCTCGGCTCCGTCCCACGGGTGACAAGCGGCCACGAGGCCGCCGCCCCGAAGGAGGACCCACCGTGAAGTACCTGTTCCTGAAGCACTACCGAGGCGCCCCCGCCGGCGTCAACGATCACCCCATGCACGAGTGGACGCCGGAGGAGGTCGACGCCCACATCGCCTACATGGACGCCTTCGCCGAACGGCTCCGCGAGTCGGGCGAGTTCGTCGGCGGGGAGGCGCTCGCGCCGGACGGGATGTGGGTCAGGTCGAGCGAGTCGGGCTCGGCGCCGGTCACCGACGGTCCGTTCGCCGAGACCAAGGACCTGATCGCCGGCTGGATGGTCGTCGACGTCGAGAGCGAGGAGCGTGCGATCGAACTCGCAGCCGAGCTGTCGTCGGCTCCTGGCTACGGCGGCGAGCCGATCCACGAGTGGCTCGAGGTCCGACCGTTCCTCACCCGCCTCGAGACGGTCACCGAGGCGTGACCCCGCACACCGGGCGATGACGCCACGACCGACGGGCTCCCCGGACGGGCTCGACGACGAGCTCGTCCGGGCGGCGGTCCCACGTGTGATCGCCTTGCTGCTCCGACGCGGCGCCGACTTCGCGAGCGCGGAAGACGCCGTGCAGGAGGCGCTGGTCACCGCCGTGCGCACGTGGTCGACGGCCCCGCCCGACGATCCGACGGGGTGGCTCGTGACGACGGCCTGGCGGGCATTCCTCGATGCGACCCGCTCGGACACCGCGCGCCGGGCTCGTGAAGACCGTGTGTCGGCACAGCCTGCTCCGGGGCCTGGCGAGCTCGCGGACGACACCCTGCAGCTGTACGCGCTGTGCGCCAATCCGGCGCTCACCCCGGCATCGGCGGTCGCCCTGACCCTGCGGGCCGTCGGCGGCCTCACGACCCGTCAGATCGCAGACGCCTACCTCGTGCCCGAAGCGACGATGGCGCAGCGCATCAGCCGCGCCAAACGGGCGATCGCCGGGGCGGAACTGGGCGGAACGGCCGACATCGACTCGGTCACGCACACCCTGTACCTGGTCTTCAACGAGGGGTACACCGGCAGCGTCGACCTCGCCACCGAGGCGATCCGGCTGACGCGCGGGCTGTGCGAACAGGTCGACGACCCCGAGGTGCACGGCCTGCTGGCACTGATGCTGTTGCACGACGCTCGACGGCCGGCACGGCTCGACGGCGACGGCCGTCTGGTGCCGTTGGCCGAGCAGGACCGTTCGCGCTGGGACCGCGGCGTGATCGCCGAGGGGATCACGGTGCTCCGTTCCGCGATGGCACGTGACCGGCCCGGGCCGTATCAGGCGCAGGCCGCGATCGCTGCGCTGCACGCCGACGCCCGTGCGTTCGAGGAGACGGACTGGGTCCAGATCGTGGAGTGGTACGACGAGCTGCTGCGCTTCGGCGAGAACCCCGTCGTGCGCCTCAACCGGGCGGTCGCGCTCGGGTACGCCGACGGCGTGGGCGCTGGTCTGGCGGCACTCCGCCAGGTCCCCGACGGGGTGCCGCGACGCGCCGCTGTCGAGGCCCACCTCCGCGAGCGATCCGGTGAGCTCGAACGAGCTGTGCAGTTGTACGTCGACGCCGCACGGACGGCACCGAACGCACTCGAGCGCGACCACCAGATGCGACAGGCCGCCCGAATCAACCAGCTGCTGCGCGACGACCTCAACCGATGAACGCGGCCAGACGGTCTGCCGTGGCCATCGCCTGCTCGGCGGTCGGGGCCTCGACCATGACCCGCACCAGCGGCTCGGTGCCGCTCGGGCGAATCAGGATCCGCCCGGTGTCACCGAGCTCGGCTTGCGCCGCCGCGATCTCGTCGGCCAGCTCGTCCGCGATGTGGGGCCGGCGCTCGGCCACGGGCACGTTGACCAGCACCTGCGGCAGCTGGGTCATCGCCGCGCCGGCCAGCTGCGACAGCTGGCGGCCGGAACGCTGCAGCACGTCGAGCAGGACGAGCGCGGTCAGCATCCCGTCGCCGGTCGTGGCGTGCTCGGGGAAGATCACGTGGCCCGACTGCTCACCACCGATCGAGTAGCCGCCCGCCACCAACGCCTCGAGCACGTACCGATCGCCGACCGCCGTCTCGACGACGTGGATGCCGGCGGCTTCCATGGCCAGCCGGAACCC
Source organism: Acidimicrobiia bacterium (assembly GCA_030425785.1). Taxonomy (GTDB): domain Bacteria; phylum Actinomycetota; class Acidimicrobiia; order Acidimicrobiales; family Ilumatobacteraceae; genus Ilumatobacter. The sequence goes on from JAUHYJ010000504.1 coordinate 2,494, forward strand.
GAGGTTGGTCATCACGGTGACGACGACGGTGTCGTCGACCAGCGCGCCCCGGTCGCGGAGGTCGGCGGCGCAGATGGCGATGACGTGATCGCCGTCGACCACGTCACCCCGCTCGTCGACCGCGATCAGCCGGTCGGCGTCGCCGTCGAGGGCGATGCCGACGTGGGCCCGCTCGGCGGTGACGATCGCCCGCAGTGCGGCCACGTCGGTCGCACCGCAGTGCGCGTTGATGTTGCGCCCGTCGGGGCGATCGTTGATGACGACCACCTGCGCGCCGGTGTGACCGAACACGTCGGCGGCGAGGTGCGACGCGGCGCCGTTCGCGGCGTCGACCACGACCCGCAGGCCGGTCAGATCACGGCCCTGCAGCACGGCCAGCAGATGGCCGACGTAGGCGTCGGACGACTCGCCGCGACCGTGGACGACCCCGGGCTCGGCGCTCGGCGGGCCGAGCTCGGCGAGCTGGGCCTCGATCCGGGCCTCGACGTCGTCGGCCAGTTTGGTGCCGCCGACGGCGAACAGCTTGATGCCGTTGTCGTGATACGGGTTGTGCGACGCCGAGATGACCGCGCCCATCGCATCGAGGCGGGCGGCCTCGAACGCCACCGCCGGCGTCGGCGTGACGCCGAGCCGATGCACCTCGACGCCCTCGGTGGCGAGCCCGGCGACGAACGCGGCTTCGAGCATCGGGGTCGACAGGCGGCTGTCGCCGCCGACCACGGCCCGGGATGCACGAAGGACCTGGGCCGCGGCGCGACCCAGGTCCAGTGCGAACGAGGCGGTCAGTTCGCTGTTGGCCCGGCCCCGAACGCCGTCGGTGCCGAACTTCACGAGCCGCCGAGCCCTGGTCGAGCGCCGAGGATCAGCGCTTCGTGAACTGCGGAGCCTTGCGGGCCTTCTTGAGGCCGTACTTCTTCGACTCC
>JAUHYJ010000008.1 GCA_030425785.1 Acidimicrobiia bacterium
CGTCGCTCGACCACGACCTCGACCTGCTCGCCGCGAAGGTCGACGCCGGAGCCGACCGGGCGATCACGCAGATGTGCTTCGACACCGACGCCGTCGTGCGCTACGCCGAGCGCGTCGAAGCGCGCAGCATCGACGTCCGGCTCACCGCCGGGATCTTCCCGATCCACTCGTTCCCGGCCGTGGCCCGCTTCGCCTCCCGGTGCGGGGCGACGATCCCCGATGCGCTCGCCGAGCGCTTCTCCGGGCTCGACGACGACGCGGAGACCACCCGCAAGCTCGGCGCCGAGTTCGCCGCCGAGCAGATCGACCGACTCGCCGACCACGGCATCGACCACGTCCACCTCTACACCCTCAACCGCTCCGAGCTGGCGCACGCCGTGCTCGAACGCCTCTGATCGACGGAACCACCATGCAGCACCTCCCCCACCCCCTGACCCGCGCCGCGCACGAGCGCATCCTCCTGCTCGACGGCGCAGCCGGCAGCCAGATCCAACGCCTCGGCCTCACCGAGGACGATCTGCGCGGCGGTCGCTTCCGCGATCACCCGGTCTCCCTCGCCGGCGACCTCGACCTGCTCGCGCTCACCCGGCCACACGTCGTGCACGATCTGCACGCGGCCTACCTCGAGGCCGGTGCCGACATCGTCACGACGAACACGTTCTCGGCGACGACGGTCGCCCAGCGCGAGTACGGGCTCGACGACCACGGGCTCATCCGCGACCTCAACCTCGCCGCCGCCGGCGAGGCCCGGTGCGCCGTCGACGACGCCGTCGCCGCCGACGGGCGTCCCCGCTGGGTCGCCGGCGCCATCGGCCCGACCAACGTCACGCTGTCGATGTCACCGCGGGTCGACGACCCCGCCTACCGGACGATGTCGTTCCGAGAGGTGCGTGACGCCTACGCCCAGCAGATCGCCGCGCTCGTCGACGGCGGCGTCGACCTGCTGCTCGTCGAGACGGTGTTCGACACGCTGACGGCCAAGGCTGCGATCGCCGCGGCCCGCGGCGTCGCACGCGACACCGGCCGCCACGTGCCGATCATCGTGTCGGGCACGATCAGCGACCGCTCGGGCCGAACACTCTCGGGTCAGACCACGGGCGCGTTCTGGCACTCGGTCCGCCACGCCGACCCGATCGCCGTCGGGCTCAACTGCGCCCTCGGCGGCGACGAGCTCCGGCCCTACGTCCGCGAGATCGCACGCCTGGCCGACACCCTCGTCATCGCCTACCCGAACGCCGGGCTGCCGAACGCACTCGGGTGCTACGACGAGGCGCCCGACGAGACCGCCGCGATCCTGGGCGAGTTCGCACGGAGCGGCCTGGTCAACATCGTCGGCGGCTGCTGCGGCACCACCCCCGAGCACATCGCCGCGATCCGCGACGCCGTCGTCGGGGTCGCGCCCCGAGTGATCGCGGAGCCGGACGACCGTTTGCGGCTGTCGGGGCTCGAACCGCTCACGCTCACCGACGACATCGCCTTCGTCAACGTCGGCGAACGCACCAACGTCGCCGGCTCGGCGAAGTTCCGTCGCCTGATCGGCGACGGCGAGTACGACGAGGCGCTCGACGTCGCCCGCCAGCAGGTCGACAACGGCGCCCAGGTGATCGACGTCAACATGGACGACGGCCTCCTCGACGCCGAGGCGGCCATGACTCGCTTCCTCAAGCTGATCGCGGCCGAGCCCGACATCGCCCGGGTCCCGATCATGATCGACTCGTCGAAGTTCGCCGTGATCGAGGCCGGCCTCGAGTGCGTGCAGGGCAAGGCGATCGTCAACTCGATCTCGCTCAAGGAGGGCGAGGCGCAGTTCCTCGAGCAGGCGCAGGTCTGTCGTGACCACGGCGCCGCCGTCGTGGTCATGGCCTTCGACGAGCAGGGCCAGGCCGACACGCTCGAGCGGCGCGTCGAGGTCTGTTCACGCGCATACCGGCTGCTCACCGAGGTCGTCGGGATGCCGCCGAGCGACATCATCTTCGACCCCAACGTGTTCGCCGTCGCCACCGGCATCGCCGAGCACGACCGGTACGGCCTCGACGCGATCGAGGCGACCCGCGAACTCCGCCGCCGTCATCCGGCCACGAACGTGTCGGGCGGCATCTCGAACCTGTCGTTCGCGTTCCGCGGCAACAACACCGTGCGCGAGGCGATGCACTCGGTCTTCCTGTTCCACGCGATCGAGGCCGGCATGCGGCTCGGCATCGTCAACGCCGGCCAGCTCGCGGTCTACGAGCACATCGACCCCGAGTTGCGGTCGCTGTGCGAGGACGTCGTCCTCGCACGCCGGCCGGATGCCGCCGAGCGGCTGCTGGCCGCCGCCACCGAGTTCGCGGCGGACGGCGGCGCCGCGACGGACCGCGTCGCCGACGAATGGCGCGCCTGGGACGTCGAGAAGCGTCTCGAGCACGCACTCGTCAACGGCATCGGCGAGCACATCGTCGCCGACGTCGACGAGGCGCTCGTCCGCCACCGGTCCCCGGTCGCGGTCATCGAGGGCCCACTGATGGACGGCATGAACGTCGTCGGCGACCTGTTCGGCGCCGGCAAGATGTTCCTGCCGCAGGTGGTCAAGTCGGCGCGCGTGATGAAGCAGGCGGTCGCCCACCTGACCCCGCTCCTCGAGGCCGAACGAGCCCGCAACGGCGACGAGCGCACCTCGAACGGCACGGTCGTGCTCGCGACGGTCAAGGGCGACGTCCACGACATCGGCAAGAACATCGTCGGCGTCGTGCTCGAGTGCGCGAACTACGAGATCGTCGACCTCGGCGTCATGGTGCCGGCTCACGACATCCTCGACGCCGCCGAGCAGCACGACGCGGCGATCGTCGGCCTGTCCGGGCTGATCACACCGTCGCTCGAGGAGATGGTGAACGTCGCGTCCGAGATGCAGCGCCGTGGCATGCGCCAGCCGCTGCTGATCGGCGGCGCGACCACGAGCCGCATCCACACGGCGCTCAAGGTCACGCCGGCCTACGATCAACCGGTCGTGTACGTGCCCGACGCTTCGCGCGCGGCGGGGGTCATCTCGAAGTTGCTCTCGGACGAGGCCGGTCAGCGCACGGGTTTCCTCGACGACCTCGACGCCGAGTACCGCCGTGTGGTCGAGGCCCACGAGCGGGCCGAGGTCGAACGCAACCGGCTCACGATCGTCGCTGCTCGTGCGAACGCCCCGGCATCGACCTTCGACGGCCGCACCGTCGTGGCGCCGTCGTTCACCGGGGCCCGCGAGCTCGACCGGGTCGACCTCGGCGAACTCGCCGAGTACATCGACTGGACACCGTTCTTCCACGCCTGGGGGATCCGGTCGACGTTCCCGAAGGTGCTCGACGACCCGACCACCGCCGAGGCGGCCGTGGCGCTGTTCGACGACGCTCGCCGGATGCTCGACCGGATCGTCGCAGAGCAGTGGTTCGGGCCGCGAGCGGCCGTCGGGTTCTGGACCGCCCATCGCGACGGCGACGACATCGTGCTGCCCGACGTCGACCGACGACTGCACGGGCTCCGCCAGCAACTGCAGCGTCGCGACGGCAAGCCGAACCTGTCGATCTCCGACTTCGTGGCGTCATCCGACGCCGGTGTCACCGACCACGTCGGCGCGTTCGTGGTGACGGCCGGCCCGGAGGAGCTCGCCATCGCCGAACGATTCGAGGCCGATGGTGACGACTACTCGTCGATCATGGTCAAGGCACTCGCGGACCGGTTCGCCGAGGCACTCGCCGAGCAGACGCACGAGCGCGTGCGACGTGAGCTGTGGGGCTACGCGCCCCACGAGTCGTTCGCGCCCGGCGAGCTGATCGGCGAGCCGTATCGTGGCATCCGCCCGGCACCGGGGTACCCGGCCCAGCCCGACCACTCCGAGAAGGCGACGATCTTCGAGCTGCTCGACGCACCGGCGCGAGCCGGCGTGGCGCTCACCGAGTCGTTCGCGATGACACCGGGGTCGTCGGTGTCGGGGCTGTACTTCGCGCACCCCGACAGCCGCTACTTCGCGGTCGGGCGCATCCAGCGCGACCAGGTCGAGTCGTATGCGACCCGCAAGGGCATCACCGTCGAGCGCGCCGAGGCACTGCTCGCCACGACACTCGCCTACCAGCCCGGCGAGTAGCGTCACCAGCCGTTGCGGTGGACCTGCTCGTCCAGCGGACGACGTTGACGGGACGAACCACTCCCGGTCGGCGTCTCGTCGTCGGCGCGGTAGCCGAGTCCGATCACGCCGATCGGCCGGATGCCGTCGGGGACCCCGAAATGGTCGAGCAGCTCGCGCTCGTGCTCGCTGATGCCGAAGAACCAGCCGCCGAGCCCGTTGTCGACCGCAGCCAGCAACGCCGTCATCGCTGCCATCGACGCATCGACGTCCCAGAACTTCACGGGCCAGGCGTCGGCGTCCTGGAGGCCGAAGTCGGCCTTGTCGTCCTCGCTGTAGCGGGCCGTGTACCTCCGGTGGTCGGCGATCGGCAGCACGATGACGGTCGGTCCGGCCGCCAGGAACTCGTCGGACATCGGGAACTCGCGGTCGTCGGTGATCCGCCAGAAGTCGGCGACCGTCTCGGGCGTGTCGAGCACGAGGAAGTCGACGCCCTGCGCGAAGCCGGCCGTCGGTGACCGCCGGGCCAGATCGAGGATCCGGTCGACGACGTCGGCGGGCACCGGGCGTTGGTCGAACCGACGGACCATCCGGCGCCGACGCACCGTGTCGCTGAACTCCATGCGTGCACGGTAGTTGCGTCGCTGCGCTCGCTCGCTCGCGGTTCGCCCGGGCTACCGTCCCCACATGGGCAAGCCGCAGTTGCCGGACGGGTTGGTCGCGATCGTGAAACGCGACTGTGAGACGTGCCGGACCGTCGTCCCGGTGCTGCAACAGCTCGCAGCCGGGCCCGGCATCACCGTCTACACCCAGGACGACCCCGACTTTCCCGGTGATCCCGCGGCCGTGTACGACGCCGACCTCGCCGTGAGCTGGCACCACGACATCGAGACGGTGCCGACCCTCATCCGCGTCGTCGACGGCGCCGAGGTCGGCCGCACGTTCGGCTGGTCGCAGCCCAATTGGCGCGAGTTCACCGGCATCGACGACCTCGGCGACGGGCTGCCCGTGATGCGGCCGGGGTGCGGCAGCAAGAGCGTCGATCCCGACCTGGTCGACGAGCTGCGTGCCCGTCACGGCGGCAGCATCCTGCGGTCGCGGCGCATCGAGGTCGCCGACGCCGAGGACGACATCGAGATGATGTTCACCCGGGGCTGGAGCGACGGGCTGCCCGTCGTCCCACCGACCGAGGCCCGCGTGCTCGCCATGCTCGACGGCACCAGCCGTGCGCCCGACGAGGTCGTGGCCACCGTGCCACCCGACCTCGTCGAGGCGACCGTCGAGAAGGTCGCGATCGCCGCCGTGATGGCCGGGTGCAAGCCCGAGTACTTCCCCTGGGTGCTGACCGCGGTCGAAGCGGCGTGCACCGACGAGTTCAACATGCACGGTCTGCTGGCGACGACGATGCCGGTCGGGCCGATCGTGGTGTGCAGCGGCCCGGGCACCCGCAAGATCGGCATGAACTCGGGCATGAACGTGCTCGGGCAGGGCAACCGGGCGAACTCGACGATCGGCCGCGCCCTGCAGCTCGTCGTTCGCAACGTGGGCGGCGGACGACCGGGTGAGGTCGACCGGGCCGCCCACGGCAACCCCGGCAAGCTCGGGTTCTGCTTCGCCGAGGCCGACGACACGTCGCCGTACGGCACGCTCGCCGGCAGCTTCGGGGTCGACGAGGGCACCGACGCACTGACCGTGTTCGCGGGCGGCGGGCCGACCTGCCTGTTCGATCAGCTCTCGCGCGAGCCCGAGTCGCTCGCCAACTCGCTCGCCCACCAACTGCAGGCGGTGAACCACCACAAGCTCGTTCGCGGCTTCGACGCGATGCTGGTCATGGGTCCGGAGCACGCCCGCGTGTTCGCCGAGGCCGGGTGGGATCGCGACCGCATCCTGTTCGAGCTGCACGTGCGACTGGCCACCCCGGCCACCGAGCTCGAGCGTGGCGCCGGCGGCATCGCGGAGGGTGTTCCGGCCGGCTTCGGCGACGCCGCGCTCCCCAAGTTCACCCCGACCGGGCTGCTGCTCACCTACGCCGGCGGTGGCGCGGGGCTGTTCTCGGCCGTGATCGCCGGCTGGGTCAACGGCGCGAAGGGCTCGACACCCGTCACCAGAGAAGTGCGATACTGACCTGTCGTTCGGGGTCAGACCCCGGATGACAGATCTGGGGGAACCATGACACGCACGATTCTCGATCCGACCGGCGAACGCAGCGTCGCCGAGCGGGCGCGCCTGGCACGGCCGGGCTCGCTCGACGGGGTCACCGTCGGCCTGCTCGACATCAGCAAGCCGCGCGGCGACGTCTTCCTCGACCGCATCGAGGAACGGCTGGCCGAGACCGGCGCGACGGTCAAGCGGTACATGAAGCCGACGTTCGCGAAGCCTGCCCCCGTCGACCTGCGCCACGAGATCGCGACCGAATGCCAGGTCGTGATCGAGGCGCTCGCCGATTGAGGCAGCTGCACGTCGTGCAGTGTGCACGACATCAGTGACCTCGAGCTCCGCGGCGTCCCCGGCGTGTTCGTGGCGTCGAGCGAGTTCGTGACCGCGGCCGAGGCCCAGTCGAAGTCCCTCGGCTACTCGGCCATGGCGCGCGTGTTCACGCCGCACCCGATCCAGGATCGCACCGACGACGAGATGCGCAACTACGCCGACGCGGCGTTCGAACAGATCGTCGCCCAGATCACCGCCGGCTGACCCGTCGAGGCACGCGTGATCGCCGACCGCTCCGTCATCGCGACCGGCCCGAAGGGCGAGCTCGCGCACCGTGACTCGATCGCCCACTCCGAGCGGTTCGAGCGCCGCCTCCACGAGGTGACACACGGGGTGTGGTGCTACGTCGGTGGCGGGCTCCCGAACATCACGTTCGTCGAGGCGCCCGACGGCCTGATCGTCGTCGATTCGGGCGAGAGCCGCGAAGAGGCGGCCGAGGCGCTGGCCGCGGTGCGCGAGCACACCGACGCCCCGCTGCGGGCGATGCTCTGGTCGCACTTCCACTATGTGAACGGCACCGCGACGTACACCGACGAGGCACCCGACCTCGAGATCTGGGCCCACGTCGACGGTCCGCGGCTCCTGGCCGAGATGGGCGCCGAGGTCGGGCCGGTCCGGTCGCGAGGCGTCGTGCAGCAGTTCGGCATCCTGCTCCCCGACGAGGGACCCGACGCCCTGCCGAACGTCGGGCTCGGGCCGTTCTGGAAGGACCCGAACCGACCGAGGACGACCCACGGCTACGTGCCGCCCAACCGGTTCGTCGACGGCCCGACCGACACGACGATCGCCGGTGAGCGGGTCGTCCTGACCCCGGTGCCGAGCGACAGCGAGGACACCGTCGTCATCTGGCTGCCCGACCGGGCGGTGTGCATCAACAACCATCTCTGGCCGGCGCTGTTCAACGTCTTCCCGCTGCGCGGCGAGCCCTACCGCGATCCGTTGGTGCGGCTCCGGGCCTTCGATCTGATGCTCGGCTACGGCCTCGACCACCTCGTCGGCGTCCACGGCCCACCGATCAGCGGCGCCGAGCGGGTGCGCACTGCCCTCACCGACTACCGCGACTCGATCCAGTTCCTGTGGGACCAGACGGTGCGCGGGATGAACGCCGGGCTGACCCTCGGTGAGCTGGTCGAGCAGGTGCAGCTCCCCGATCGCTTCCGGGACGCCTACTACACGACCGAGTTCTACGGGATGGTGCCGCACCACGTCCGCCAGATCCACGGCGGGGTCCGCGGCTGGTTCGACGGTGACGCCGTCAACCTGTTCCCGCTCCCGCCCGCGGACGAGGCACGCCGCATCATCGCCGGCCTCGGCGGCCGCGAGAACGTGCTCGGCCAGGCCCGTGCGGCGCTGGCCGACGACGAGGTGTCGTGGGCGGCGCAGCTCGCCACATACCTGCTCCGTGTCGACCCGGACGACGGCGATGCCCGCACCGTCAAGGCCGGTGCGCTCCGCCTGATCGCCCAGACGGTCACGGCTGCCAACGTGCGGTCGTGGTGCCTCACCCAGGCGCGCGAACTCGAAGGTGAGCTCTCGCTCGATCGATTCCGGGTGCACCACACGTCGGCTCGCCGCGTCCTCGAGGCGGCACCCGAGGTCTACGTCCACGCGCTGCGGGTGCAGCTCGCACCCGAGCGGGCCGATGTCGAGATCGGCGTGCAGTGGCACTTCGTCGACGCCGACACCCGCGCGAGCCTGCGGCTCCGGCACGGCGTCGCCGTGCCCGGCTCGATCGACGACCACGCCGACGTCACCCTCGCGCTCGACCTCGCGACCTGGGCGGCCATCTACGCCGGCGACACGACGGCATCGGAGGCCGAGACCGACGGGCGGCTCACGATCGACGGCGACCGGGCCGCGCTCGGGCGCTTCTTCGCCGCCTTCGACCAACCCCACCTCGCCGCCGCGTTCGCGTGAGCGCCCACGCCCCCGCCCACCTCAGTCGGGCAGGCGCAACCGTTCGCCGTCGAGTGCGCACAGTCCCTCGCGGAGCAACGCATCGACGAGCCGATCGGACGCCACCGTGTCACGCTGCATGATCGCCGCGACCTCGTCGCGGCCGACGGGGCCGTCGCCGAGCGCCCGCATCAGGCGACCGCGCGCCTGACGGTCGCTGCCCTCGAACCGAGCCTGCTTCGTGCTGACACCGCTCGATCCGACCGCCGGGTCGGCCCGGTCGGGGTCACCCCGCCACGCGCACCGGTCGGCGACCGGGCACTCGCCGCACCGGGGCGAGCGCGGTCGACACAGCACGGCACCGAGGTCCATCAGGCACTGGTTCCACACCCAGGCGTCGCCGTGCGGGAGCGCGTCGTCGGCCAGGCGCTGGACCTGGTTCGGGGTCAGTCGCTCCCCCGCCTGGCGGGCGTAGACCCGGGCGATGTTGGTGTCGACGACCGCCGCGTCGAGCCCGAACGCGAACGCCATGAGCGCCCGGGCGGTGTACGGGCCGATGCCCGGCAGGGCGAGCAACCCGTCGAGGTCGTGCGGGAACCCACCCAGTTCGGTGACACGCTGCGCCGTGGCGTGCAGGTTGCGCGCCCGCCGCGGGTACCCGAGGCCCTGCCACTCGCGGAGCACGTCGCCGAGCGGCGCCGCCGCGCACGCCGTCGGCGTGGGGAACCGTTTGAGGAACGCATGCCAGCGCGGGATCACCCGAGCCACCTGGGTCTGCTGGAGCATGACCTCGCTGACCAGGACCGCCCACGGGTCGCGCGTCTCGCGCCACGGCAGGTCGCGCAGGCGCGGCACACCCCACGCCAGCACCTCACCGGTGAACGTGCTCACGACTTGCGATGGCGGCGCCAGTGGCGGAAGCGCTCCTGATGCTCCTCGATCCGTTCGCGCGTCGAGGGCGGCCGCCGGATCAGCTGACCGGTGTCATCGCGCGTCGGGAAGCGCAGCGCGAAGTCGACCTTCGACTCACCGCGTCTCGTTTCCTCCTCGGCGAGGTCGCGCAGGCGTATCAGCCGTTCTCGGCGCTCGATCGACCACGGCCCGACGCGCAGCGACAGGTAGAGCAGCCCGCCGAGCAGGATCGGGAAGAAGAACTGCGCGAAGCGGTACGCGGCCACACCCAGTGTGGCCGGACGCCGCTCGACGCCGAAGCCGACGAGCATGATCACGTAGCTGGCGTCGACGTAGCCGAGCCCGCCGGGGGTGATCGGGATCGCCGCCATCACGTTCGCGATGCCGAACGCGATGATGAGCGCGTCGACGCTCAGCGTGACGTTGAACGCCCGCAGGAACACCCACAGCGCCGCCGCGTCGAACAACCAGTTCAGCGCCGCCCAGAACGCCACGCGACCGAGGAGCCGCTTGTCGCTGATCAGCTGGTCGAGCCGCTCGGCGAGGCGGTACACGACGCTCGATGCCTTGTCCTCGTCGAAGCGGAGCTTGCGGGCGATCCAGCGGATCATCCGCTCGGCCCGACCCTGGCCCTCCATCAGCCCGAACACGAGCGCGCCGGCGATGCCCATCACGATGACGCCGGCGAGGGCCGCCGAGCCGTACAGCGGGTTGACGCCGCGGATCGGGATCGAGACGATCAGGCCGACCCACAGGATGAGGTTGAGGACGACGGCGGATCCGAGCCCGACGGTGGCGAGCGCGAAGCCCGCATCGGGGCCGGCGACACCCGAGAGGGTCATCAACCGATAGCCGAGTGCCGACGATGCGGCACTGCCACCGGGCACGATCGACGAGAGCGCGCGCGTGCTCATCTGGATCCGGAACAGCCGCCATCGTGACAGCTGCTCGCCGGCGTCGCCGAGCGCCGCCTTCATGAGCGGCGCATAGCAGTAGAGCGCGATCAGTTCGAGTGCGAGACCGACCCCGAGCAGTAGCGGTTCGACCCGCCGGAGATCATCGAGCGCATCCCGGAAATCGGGGATCATCGGGACGATGAAGTAGTAACTGAGCGTCGCTGCCACCAGCAGCTTCAGCGTGAACCGGAACGGCTTGCGGTTCGGCGCATCGTCGTCCGCGTCGCCGCCATCGTTCCTCGCGCCGTCGACGTCGACCGGATCGCGGTCCGCGTCGGGCTCCCAGGTGATCCCGGCCTCGCTGTGCGAGCCGGGCCGGCGCCCGGTCGTCGGGCCAGTGGAGGAGGTGACGGGTTCGGTCATCGCGCTGGCGGCTGGCAGGAACCGCCACCTCAGGCTATGCGACGAGTGGCACGGAGCGGATGAGGTCGCCGATTCCGGCGACGACGTGGCGACGCATCTCGGCCGGCGTCTTGCCGAGATGCACGACCGTCAGCCGGCGATCGGGCACGACCACGATGTACTGGCCCTCGTAGCCGTGGGCGGCGATCGAGCCCGGGAACTCGGGCCACATCCACCAGTGACGGCCGTAGTCGAACCCGGTCGGCAGGTCATCGGTCGGGTCGTGGGCCACCTGGGTGCGGCCGTGGTCGGCCCAGCCTTCGGGCAGGATCCGCTCGCCGGCAGCGGTCACACCGTCGTGGCGGTAGAGCTCGCCGAACCGGGCGAAGTCGCGGGCGGTCGCGTACACGTACGACGACCCGACCCAGGTGCCGACGTCGTCGAACTTGGGGATCGCCGAGGTCATCCCGCACGGTGCGAACAGCCGCTCCTGGAGGAACCGTTCCATCCCGTCGCGTCCGCCGCCGACGATGTCGCCGAGGATGCGGGTGATGATGTTCGTCGTGCCCGACGAATAGTTCCACACCGTGCCGGGTGCGTGATCGAGCGGCAGGGCCGCGGCGTACGCCGCATGGTCGTCGGCCCCGTCACCGAACAGCATCGCGATGCAGTGCGACGTCTCGCCGTCGACGTAGTCCTCGACGAAGCGCAGGCCCGGTCGCATCTCGAGCAGGTCGAGCAGCGTGATCGCCTCCTTGTCGGTGCCGCGCCACTCGGGGACGGGCGCCGGCAGGTCGAGGTCGAGGCGGCCGTCGCGGACGAGGATGCCGCACGCCGCGTGGGTCATCGACTTGGCCGTGCTCCACGAAATGAGCGTCGACTCGGCCGTGACCGGCTCGGCCGCGGCGAAGTCGTTCGCCGGCTGCTCGCCGTAGCGCTCGGCGACGATCTCGCCGTCGTGCATCACGACCATGGCGAGCGAGATGCCCTGGTCGGTGGGACGTTCGAAGATCGCATCGACCGACGACTGGAGATCCATGGGGCGACGGTAGCGGACCCAACCGCGTGGCAGGCTGGCGGGTGTCGTGGGTGACATGACGGACGTGGGTCAACTCTTCGATGCCGAGTACGAGCGCCTGGTGCGCTCGCTCGGTGTCGCGTTCGACCCGGCCGACGCCGCCGATGCGGTGCAGGAGGCGTTCATCCGCGCCGATCGCGACTGGTCGAAGGTGCGCGGGCTCGACGATCCGGCGGGCTGGGTTCGGCGGGTGGCCGTCAACCGGCTGCTCAACGGGCAGCGCAACCGTCGCCGGCGGCGGGAGATCCTCGCCACCGTGCGGCCGATCGCCGACGCCGACCTGACCGCCGAGCTGCTCGATCTGCGCCAGGCGGTCGCGTCGCTGCCGGACCGGATGCGTGCAGCCGTCGTGCTGCACTACCTGTCGGGCCTGCCGGTCGACGACGTCGCCGCTGCGCTCGACGTCGCGCCCGGCACGGTGAAGTCGAACCTGCACGATGCGCGCGCCCGTCTCCGTTCCGCACTCACGGAGGGCTCCGATGTCTGACGACGCACCCATCCCGCACGACCTGACCGATCGGCTCCGACGGCTCGAGCCGCAGGTCGACGTTTCGGCGAGCCGAGCCGTGTTCGAACGTGGCCGCACTGCGCCGGCGGTGCCGCGCTGGCTGATGCCCGCCGCGGCCGCCGTGCTGATCGTCGGCGGCATCGTCGGGCTGCTGGCACTGCGCAGCGGCGACGACGACGTGGTGCCGAGCGCCGACACCGACCCGGCGGCCGAGGAGCGGGAGGCCGTCAACGTGCTGACCGAGGGCGACGGCTACGAGACGGTGCTGGTCGCCGAGTCGCGGTTCGGGTTCGGCAACGCCGAATTGGTCACGTCGGACGAGCAGTTGGATGCGTTGTGGGACGAGTGGACACCCGGCCCCGTCCGGCCGGGCGTGGACTTCTCACGTGCCGTCGCCGTGGTGACGACTCGGCCGGACGATGCCTGTCCCGACGCCCTCGTGCGATTCGAGCGTGGTCCGGCGGACGACCGGCCGACCGAGTGGACCGCCGTCTTCGAGGACCTGGCAGAGGAGTGCGAGGTCCCGCTGCTCTCGTGGATCTACGTCGTGGCGATCGACCGGGACGCGCTGGGTGCGGCCGCGACGATCGTGCTCCCGGCACAGGACATCTTCGATGTCCCCGAGCAGCGTCTCGAGTACACCGCCGCCGGATCGACGCCGAGCGACCCGACCGACGATGAATCTCCGACCCTGGCCGACACCGGCATCGTCGTCGATCTGCCCGAGGTCGGCAGCCCGACGCTGCACAATCTGAGCATCGGGCTCGTCTGGGTCGTCGCCCACGACGACGGCACCGTGTCGGTCTTGCCGGCGACGGTCGACGTGTTCCCGGTCGCCGAGGAGGACACCGGGGGCGCGAACCCGCAGCAACGTCTGGTGTCCGTGTCGTCCGGTGGCGACGCGTTCCTCTCGTCGCCGTTCACGTGGGACGACCACGGCCGCACGATCAACGGCGGGCGCGTGAACGACCTCGCCGGCTTCGTCGGACGCGTCGAGGACGACGGCGTGCACGTCTGGACGACCGATGCCGACCGGATCGAGGGCGCGCCCGAACCTCTGCCCGACCGCGTCGGCACGTCGCCGGACCGCACCCAGGCCGAGCTGCGGCGTGCGGTCGGTGAGCCGATGGATCCGATGACGTTCTTCACCCTCTCGTCGAGCGGGCCGATCTGGCGGTACTTCGACGCGACGCTGGTCGTGGAAGATGGCGTCGGCCGGATCTGCGAGCTGCCGACCGACGTGCCGGTCCCCGACCAGACGGGCTGCGACGATGCGGAGATCGCGATCGACACCCAGGTCACGTCCGGCGACCCGGACCTGACGACCTGGTTCCACCCGCCGATCCTGGCCTTCCAGGACCCGCTGCGGGGGTTCACCACCTTCGTCCCCCTCGGTGGCATCAGCAGCCGCAACGACGCGGCCTTCGACGAGGATGCCGAGGCGATCGTCACCGACGTGAGGCTCGAGTGCGGCCCGCCCGGGCTCGTCATCCGCGTCGACATGGAGTTCTTCACCGCCGAGTCGGCCGAGTTCGTCGTGATCGACGGCGACGTCGAACTGACCAGCGGTAACCTGACGACCACCGAGCCCGGCGAGTCGGGCATCGGGCTCTCGCTCACGAATCCGCCGACCCCCGACGCCGAGCTCCGTGTCTCGTTCGGCACCACCGACCTGACCCTGCCCCTCCCCGATGAGGTCCCGGACTGCACCGCGGAGCCATGGGAGCGCCTCACGACCGCCATCACCGACGACGTCGAGGTGCCCGGCGTCGTGCTCGCAGCCGACCCCGTGGCGTGGAACGACCTCGCCGAGCGGATGGGCGTACCCACCGACCGGCTGGACGACGAGTCTCTCGCTCTGGCGGTGACGGCCGAATGGTATCCATGCACGCCCGACGTGCGGGTGTACGCCGACAGCGAGCCTCGGACCTGGGTCGTCGAGTA
This sequence comes from Acidimicrobiia bacterium, assembly GCA_030425785.1. Classification (GTDB taxonomy): domain Bacteria; phylum Actinomycetota; class Acidimicrobiia; order Acidimicrobiales; family Ilumatobacteraceae; genus Ilumatobacter. The sequence goes on from JAUHYJ010000008.1 coordinate 14,205, forward strand.
CGGGCCCGGCGACGAGGACGAGTGCGAGGCCATGGCGGTGGCGCAGACCACGGTGCTCGCCGTCCCCGCCGACCTCGTCGGCGAGCAGTTCGTCGTCCGGCTCGCGACCGCGGGCGTGGAGGGCGGACCACGCTTCGCCGTCGATCTGGCGAGCGACGTCGTCACCCGCCTCTAGCGAATCTGTCATCGGGGGTCAGGCACAAGTCGCAAGGTCAACCGCGACCTTGCGACTTGTGCCTGGCACCGGGTGCAAGGTCGGTGGCGAGCAGGCGCTCGCCGTCGAAGATGCACCTCGCGGTGAACCAGTCGCCTGCGAGCAGCATCGGGAACCAGAGCTCGTCGTCGGGCCACATCTCGTCGAAGGGGATGTCGTCGAGGGTGTGCCAGAGCGGGATCGCCTCGGGTGTCTCGACCGGCTCGCCCTCGTGGCCGTCGGCTCGGAACACCGTGCAGTGCAGTCGCAGGCCGTCGAGGAAGTGGAACCGCAGCTCGCCGGCCTCGACGACGCCGGTCGGCACGACGCCGACCTCCTCGGTCGTCTCCCGGATCGCCGCTTCCATGGCCGTCTCGCCGGGGTCGATCTTGCCGCCGGGGCCGTTGATCAGCCCGGCGCCGATGCCGCGTTGCTTGCGGATCAGGAGGATCCGACCGTCGTGGATCACGAACAGCAGGGTCGCCCGGACGGTCGGCTCCCAGACCGACCAGTCGACCTCGTCGACGTTCAACGCGCGATCACCGAACCGACGGGTCGGTCCACTTGCTCGGGCTGTCGGGTGCCGGGGCGCGCACGATCTCGATGGCGTCGGCGACCGTGCTCGCCCGCTGCGCCATGACCCGGTGGGCGTCGCGGATCAGCCCGGCGGCGACCGCCTCGTCGAAGAACTGGAACAGGCGCTCGTAGTAGCCGCCGACGTCGAGGAAGGCGACGGGCTTGGCCACGATGCCGATCTGGTTCCAGGTCAGGATCTCCATCACCTCGTCGAGGGTGCCGTAACCGCCCGGCAGGGTGACGACGCCGTCGGAGCGGTCGCACATCGCCTGCTTGCGGGTGTGCATCGTGTCGGTGACGATCAGCTCGGTCAGCCCGGTGTGGGCGACCTCGCGGTCGGCGAGCGCCTGCGGGATGACCCCGATCACCTCGCCACCCGCCGCCAACGTGGCGTCGGCGACCGTGCCCATCAGGCCGACCCGGCCGCCGCCGTAGACCAGCTGGTGTCCGCCGGCGCCGATCGCCGTGCCCAGCTCGGTCGCGATCTCGGCGATCGCAGGGTCGTTGCCCGGGTTCGATCCGCAGAACACACAGATGCTCGCCATCCCGCCAGCCTGCCACGTCCGGCACCGCCGGTTGCGTGAGGATCGGACCGCTCGTCGCCGCCCGATCCTCACGCGAACGACGTCACCCGCTTGGATGGCGACGGTTACCGACGGGTAGTTTTGGACCATGACGTCGCCCGATCTCGCCGCCGCCACCGCCGCCATCGAGACCGCCGAGTCGGTGATCGCGACGGCCGTCGCCCGTCTGACCGAGCTCGGTGGCCCCGACGCCCAGCAGGTCTTCGCGTACGAGCTCGCCCACGGCGCGGCCGGCATCGCCACCGCCCGCTCGATGCTCGGCTACGGCGAGCACGGCGACACCGAGGCCGCTCTGGCCTGCGGCTTCGCCGCCGACGCGATCCACGATCTCGCGACCAAGCTGCTCGGCCGCCACGAGCTGTGGGGCGTCGACCCCGACGCCCTTGCCCCGACCGATGGCTTCGTCACGACGTATCGCGATCCGGAGTTCATGGCGTCGCTCGCCCGCACGCCGGGCCCCCGCCACCTCCCCCAGGAGATGGACATGGTGCAGGACGCCTTCGGGGCCTTCGCGCGGGACGTCATCGCACCCCACGCCGAGCACGTGCATCGCACCAACGGCGACGTGCCCGAGGAGATCATCTCGGGCATGGCCGAGCTCGGCGCGTTCGGCCTCAGCGTGCCGGCCGAGTACGGCGGCTACAGCGAGGGCGGCGAGGAGGAATACCTCGGCATGGTCGTCGCGACCGAGGCGCTCAGCACCGCCAGCCTCGGCATCGGCGGTTCGCTGATCACGCGCCCCGAGATCCTCACCCGCGCCCTCGTCAAGGGCGGCACCGAGGACCAGAAGAACGAGTGGCTGCCGAAGCTCGCCACCGCCGAGGTCATGCCGGCCGTTGCCGTCACCGAGCCCGACTACGGCTCCGACGTCGCCGGCCTCAAGGTCACCGCCACCCCGCAGGACGGCCCTGACGGCGAAGCCGGCTACGTCATCAACGGCGTCAAGACGTGGTGCACGTTCGGTGCTCGCGCCGACGCCCTCGCGCTCCTCGCCCGGACCGACCCCGACAAGTCGGCCGGCCACCGCGGCCTCAGCCTGTTCATCGTCCCGAAGGAGCGCGGCGACGGCCACGGCTTCGTGATCAAGCAGGACGCCGGTGGGAAGATGGAGGGCCGCCCGATCGACACGATCGGCTACCGCGGCATGCACTCGTACGAGATCGCGCTCGACGACTGGTGGGTTCCCGAAGACAACTTGGTGGGAGGCCGCCAGGGTCTTGGTCAAGGCTTCTACCTCCAGATGGCCGGCTTCGAGAACGGGCGCCTCCAGACCGCGGCCCGTGCGCTCGGCGTGATGCAGGCCGCCTACGACGCGGCGGTCGAATACGCCGACAACCGCAAGGTGTTCGGCCAGAACATCGTCGAGTACCAGCTCACCCAGGCCAAGCTCGGCCGGATGGCGATGATCATCCAGGCCAGCCGTCAGTTCTCGTACGAGGTCGCCCGACTCATGGGCCAGGGCAAGGGCCAGATGGAGGCGTCGATGGTGAAGGCCTACGTCTGCAAGGCCGCCGAGTGGGTCACCCGCGAAGCCATGCAGATCCACGGTGGCTTCGGGTACGCCGAGGAGTACGCGGTCAGCCGCCTCTTCGTCGACGCCCGCGTCCTGTCGATCTTCGAGGGCGCCGACGAGACGCTCTGCCTCAAGGTCATCGCCCGCCGCCTCGTCGCGTAGCGGGTAGTGCCTGGCACTCCCCGTTACAGGAGGTCGGCGACCGATCGGATGCGGGCGAAGCTCGCTCCGGCGTGGTCGTCGTGCGGGTCGATGAGGATCGGGAGCAGGCCGGCCGCGCCCGCTCCCTCGATGTCCATCGTCACCGAGTCACCGACGTACGCGATCCGTGACCGGTCGAACTCGTCGAAGTGCGGCAGGGCGAAGTCGAAGACGCGCGGGTCGGGCTTGGCGATCCCCACGACGTGGCTGTCGACGATCACACGCATCGGCACCAGGTCGCCGTCGCCAGGCTGACAGATGCCGCTCACCAGCAGCGTCTGCTCGATCTGCCCGCTCGCATTCGACACGACGCCCATCGGCACACCACGGGCGGCGAGCTCGCGCAGTGCCGCGACCGTCTCGGGGATCGCCCACCGCCAGAGGTGTGGTCCGCGCGTGTGGTCGAGCACCTCGGCCGCGTGATGGACGAGGTCGCCGGCGACGCCCACCATCTCGACGTAGGTGACGTTGTAGGCGTCCCAGGTGGTCTCGGCGGAGCGGGCGTGCGACTTGGCCGCCATCGCGGCGTAGTGGGCGCGACGGTGGACCTCGAGCGTCGGGTCACCGCCGTACGGCTCGAGCAGCGGACCGAGCACGGTCGGGTCGGGCAGCACGAGCACGCCACCGGCGTCGAACAGGATCGCGTCGTAGTCGTTCATCGGTCGTCCTCGGATGGTGGTGGGGGCTCGACGCCGCAGTCTCGGAACGCCTCGGCGTACGTCACGGGATCGGATGCGGCGGCCGGATCGGTGAGATCGATGCCGTCGGCGACGCACTCGGCGGCGGCCGGGTCGAGGCCGGCGTCGATCAGCCGATCGACGAACCCGCGCCGGAACGCGGTGCCGTCGGGATCGAGCTCACGCAACCGCTCGTCGTCGAAGCCGCACGCGAGCAGTGCGGCATAGAGATCGGCGTTGAACTCGGCTGCGCTCCCGGCCGTCGAGGTGGCGAGGATCTCGACGACGCAGTCGGCCTCGGCGGCGAGGAAGCCGCCGTCCGTCAACACCGACCGCAACTCGTCGAGCGACGCCGCACCGGGTCCGACCGGTTCGAGTTCGGCGAGGCGC
>JAUHYJ010000505.1 GCA_030425785.1 Acidimicrobiia bacterium
GGGCGAAGCGGTCGTGCGGATCGGGGCCGACCCGGCGCCTGGCGAGTCGGCGACGGCGCTCGTCGTGGCACATGGCGACGTATTCGGGGCTCAGATGGAACATGGCGGCGACTCCTCTCGTCACCATCCGACCCGGTCCGGGCGGCGGTGACATCGTGTTGACATCATCATGATGTCACGATGATGTCATCCTGTCAACCCCCTGACGAAGACACTCGTGACCAGGTGCCCTGGCACCGCACGCGCCACGGCGGGCACACTGAACCCGTGCGAACCCATCCGATCTCCACCGTCATGACGACCGCCGTCGTCTCGATCGATCGCGACCAACCGCTCAGCGAGGCCTACGAGGCATTGCGCGGCGCGCCGTACCACCACATCCCGGTGCTCGAGAACGAGCGGCCGGTCGGCATGCTGTCGACGAGCGACATCCTGCGACTCGTCTACGACGTCGAGGGGTCCGACGACAAGATGCTGCGGTCGATGCTCGACCACCAGTTCTCGATCGACGACGCGATGACCGCAGAACTGGTCACGCTCCCCGAGACGGCGACGGTGCACGACGCCGCCGAGGTCCTGGCGGAGGGCCGGATGCACTCGGTCGTGGTCGTGTCGACGGACGGCACGGTCGCCGGCATCGTGACGACGACCGACCTGATCCGGTACCTGCGCGATCTCTGAGCTCGGGGCGCGCCGGGCGCGTCAGCCGCCGTCGGCTTCGAGGCCGTCGGGCGTCTCGTCGGCCGGCGGCCGGATCGCCGTGGTGATCTCGCCGACGACGTCGGCCTCGACCATCTCGCGTGCGACCTGGATGGCGTTCACGATCGCCCGCTCGCTCGACGACCCGTGCGAGATGATGCACACACCGTCGACGCCGAGCAGCATCGCGCCGCCGTACGTCTCGGGATCGAGGGTCGCGTAGAGCGGCAGTAGCGCCGGCATCAGCGCGTCGGCGGCGGCCTGGTACTCGGGCGTCGACGCGAACGCCGACAGCAACGCGCCGACGACGGCCTTCATGCCGCCCTCGAGCGTCTTCAACACGACGTTGCCGGTGAAACCGTCGGTGACGATGACGTCGGCGGCGTCGCTCATGACGTCACGGCCCTCGACGTTGCCGACGAAGTTGAGTTCGCTGTCGGCGGTAGCGGCCTCGAGCAGCGGATACGACTCCTTGCGGAGCGGGTCGCCCTTGCCGGGCTCCTCACCGATCGACAGCAGGCCGACCTTGGGCGCGTCGAGACCGAACCGGTGACGCGAGAAGATCGAGCCCATCTGGGCGAACTGCACGAGCCAGTCGGGCTGGACCTCGGCGTTGGCGCCGGCGTCGAGCAGCACCGTCGGGCTCCCGCCGGGGTACGGGATGATGGTGGCGATCGCCGGGCGGTTGACGCCCTTGATGCGGCCCATCCGCAGCAGCGCGGACGCCATCGTGGCGCCGGTGTTGCCCGCCGAGACCATCGCCGACGCCTTGCCGTCGCGGACCGCCTCGGCGGCGCGCACGAGCGTCGAGTCCTTCTTGCGGCGAACGGCGCGGCCACCGTCCTCGTCCATGTCGATGACCTCGCTCGCCTCGATGAGCGGGAGGTCGCCGATGTCGGTCAGGTCAGCGAGGTTCGCCGGGCCGACGAGCACGACGGGCGTGCCGGCCTCGGCGGCTGCCTTGGCGCCGGCCACGATGGTGCCGGGAGCGTGGTCGCCGCCCATGGCGTCGACCGCGATCGGGAGCATCGGGGTCACCCGACGTCGATCACCACGCGGTTCTTGTACCAGCCGCAGGACGGGCAGACGATGTGCGGCTGCTTCGCGTTCCCGCAGCGCGGGCAGGTGCTACGCGAGGGAGCCTCGAGCTTCCAGGCCGAGGCCCGGGTGCTCCGGCTCTTCGACTTCGACTTCTTCTTCTTGGGAACGGCCACGGCGGGTCTCCAGCGATGTCACGAGTGGGGTGTGGTGCACACTGCACGCACGGCTGCGCCAGGCTATCGGGGGATTCCGGCGGAACGAACGTGACGAGCGATCGCGACGATCAGTCGTCGTCGAGCCGGAGCTGGTCGAGCGCCGCCCAGCGCTCGTCGCGTACCGACGTGTCGCAGTCACACCGGCCGTGGTTGCGATCGGTGCCGCAGACCGGGCAGATGCCGGCACAGTCCTCTCGACACAGCGGGTCGTCGGGCAGCTCGAGCAGGACGTGCTCGCGGATCGCCGGCACGAGATCGATCTGATCACCCGTGATCTCGAACGCATCGTCGTCGAGCACGGCGTCGGCGGGGTCCTGGTACATCTCGTCGACGGCGATGACGGTCGTGCCCGACACCTCGGCCAGGCACCGACGGCACGCCGACCGCCACGGAAGGGCGATCGTGCCGGTGACGGCGATGCCGTCGATCGACGAGATCGCGATGAGGTCGACCGTGACCTCGCCGACGATCCGGTCGTCGTCGACGCCCAGTTCGGCCGCCGGCAGGGTGTCGGCGATCTGCTTGTCGAGGCCGGGTTGACGCAGCAGCTCGCGTGCGTTCAGACGGAACTGGTGCAGCCGCTTCGACCCCATCGCACCGTTCTACCGCCACCAGCCAGAGTCTGCTGGCGCGAATCCGACCGACACGGTCAACCTCGGGCCGGTACACCCACGGTCGGCGTCAGCGGTCTTGGTCGAAGAAGCCCTTGGTCGGGTCGTCCTCGTCGACGTCGTCCTCGGGCAGGGGGCTGCCGCCGTCACCGATCGAGAGCTTCTGGCGGCCCGTCGCGACCGTGCGGCTCAGCTTGTCGAGCAGGATCTCGAAGCTGGCCAGCCGCTGATCGAGGAAGTCCTCGGTCTCGAGCTTGAGGCGGCGGGCATCGTTGTCGGCCGTCTCGACGACCTGGCGGGCACGCGCCTCGGCCGCTCGTACCACCTCGGTCCGCTGCACCATCCGCTCGGCCTGGACGCGAGCCGCTTCGAGCATCTCGTTCGCTTCGCGCCGGGTCTTGTTGACGAACTCCTGGCGCTCCTTGAGCATCCAACGCGCCTGACGCAACTCGTCGGGCATCCGGTTGAGCGCCTGGTGCAGCAGCTCGATCAGCTCGTGCTTGTCGACCCGGGGCGACGACGACAGCGGCACGGTCGGCGCGCTGCTGACGAGATCGAGCGCGCGGCGCAGCAACGTCTCGGCGTCGCCGACCGCGTGGTGACCCTGCTCGGGGTAGTCGTCGTCGATCTCGTCGTACTCGTCGTACGGCGCATCGTCGTCATACCCGTCGTCGTAGCGATCGTCATACCGATCGTGCTGTCGATCGTGTTGGCGATCGTCGAACTGTTCGTGGTGCGTCATCGTTGCCATGGCCTCACTGACCTCCGGACAACTTATCGGTGAGCGCTGCCGCCACCGCGGCAGGCACGAGGTGAGCGATCGCACCGCCGTGGGAG
>JAUHYJ010000009.1 GCA_030425785.1 Acidimicrobiia bacterium
CACGACCGGACGGTGCCGCCGCCTCGGTGCGAGGCCAGGTGGCGGTGGGCCTTCACCATGGCGTCCTGCACGATGTCGTTCGCCTCCTCCGTCGAACCCGAGATCACCGCCGCGACCCGCAGGGCCGCCGCCTGGTGCCGCCGGACGAGCTCGCCGAACGCCGCCCGATCGCCGGTGCGGGCGCGCGCGGCCAACCGGTCGTCGTCGAGCCCGAGCGCGTCGGGTGGCAGTGGTGGAGCCATCGTCGGTGACAGCCTGTCGCACCGTCCGACACCGCCGCCAGGGACGAGGTTCCCGAGCGTCTCGCCACGGCGTCGCCGCGCCCCGCGGACGGGTTCGCCTACTCGGTGGTGAAGCTCGTCCGCCAGCCCACGATCGAGGCCGTGCCGGCGACACCGGCGGCGACGCCGAGCGCGACGCGCACGTCGGTGAGGTCGGCCACCGTGCCGTCGACCAGCGCGGCGATCGGACGGCACCCGAGGAACGCGACCGACCACCATGCCATCACCCGGCCCCGCAGCCGCTCGGGCATCGCCTTCTGCAGCTCGGAGTTGCTGCCGGTGACCCCGAGCAGGAAGCCCGAACCACTGATGACGGCGCCGGCCAACGCCACCGGCGTCATCGGGGCGACCGCGACGGTGGCGAGCCCGACGGTCGTCAGGGCGAGTCCGGTCGGGGTGATCCGGTCGCGGCCGAGCAGGTCGAGCAGGCGGTCGAACGCCGGCGCCACCAGCGCGGCACCGAGCCCGAAGCTGCCGACGAGGAGGCCGACCGTCCCGTCGCCGCCACCGAGCGTCTCGGCCATCGCGGGCATGAGCGTGCTGAACGGGTCGGAGGTCCAGCCGACGGCGAGGGTCGCCGCCAGCACGGTCAGCACCTGCGGGCGCGCACGGATCCAGTCGAGCCCCTCCTTCACGTCGGCCGTGATCGGCGCGTCCGGGGTCTCGTCGGGCGCCACGTCGCCGCGGGGCGAGATCACGAGCAGCACGATCAAGAGCGGGAGGAACGTGAGCGCATTGATGCCGAAGGCCCACTCGGCACCGAGCGCCGCCACGGTGGCGCCCGCTGCGATCGGGCCGATCGAGCGGGCGATGTTGAACGTCATCGAGTTGAGCGCGATCGCCTTGTCGAGATCGGGGCGCCGCACCAACGCCGGCACGACCGCCTGCAGCGAGGGGAGGATCGTCGCTGCGCCGAGCCCGATCACCGCCGTCGCGGCGTAGATCGGCCACGGTCCGGGGAGCCCGTCGACGCCGACGACGATGACCGCCACCGCGAGCGCAGCAGCGCCGCAGAAGGCGATCGTCTGGCCGGTGAACAGCATCCGCTGGCGGTCGACCCGGTCGGTCAGGCCGCCCATCCACGGGGTCAGCAACAGGGTGGCGATGAACTGGACCATCGACACCGCGCCGACCGCCGCGTTCGATCCGGTCAGCTCGTAGACGACGATGCCGGCGGCGACGTTCTGGAACCAGTTGCCGATGTTCGACAGCGAGTTGGCGTAGAAGAAGGGTGCGAAGACCCGGTCGGTGAGCAGATCGCGGAACCGGGTCGCTCCGTCCGCCGCGGACGCGGGCGCGTCGGCGCTGGTGGTGGGGGGCACGTCGGCCACGTACCCGACGCCGGCGCGCCCGAAACCGTGCCCGGCGGTACTGTCGACGCATGGATCTGCCGCTGGGGCACGACACGAAGCCGATGCTCGCCAAGCTGGCGCGCACGATCCCCGACGGTGACGGCTTCCTGTTCGAACCGAAGTGGGACGGGTTCCGCTGCATCGTCTTCCGAGACGGCGACGAGCTGCACATGGCGAGCCGCAACCAGCGTCCGTTCAACCGATACTTCCCCGAGCTGCTCGGTCCGCTGATGGCGGCGCTCCCCGACCGGGCGGTCGTCGACGGCGAGATCGTCGTCGCCGACGCGGACGGCAACGGGCTCGACTTCGACGCCCTGCAGCAGCGCATCCACCCGGCCGAGTCGCGCGTGAACATGCTCGCCGAGGCGACGCCGGCCCAGTTCGTCGCGTTCGATCTGCTCGCGCTCGGCGACGAGTCGCTGCTCGATCGCTCGATGCGTGAGCGCCGCGATCTGCTCGAGGCGAACCTGACGACGAACGGCAGCGTGCACCTCACGCCGGCGACGACCGACCCGGCCGTGGCCGAGATCTGGTTCACCCGCTTCGAGGGCGCAGGGCTCGACGGGATCATGGCCAAGTCGCTCGACGGGACGTACCTGCCCGACAAGCGCGCGCTCGTGAAGGTCAAGCACGAACGCACCGCCGAGTGCGCGGTCGCCGGGTTCCGCGTCCACAAGGACGGCGAGGGCGTGGGCTCGCTGCTGCTCGGTCTGTACGGGCCGGCGAGCGGCGAGGGCGGCGACGGCGGCGAGCGCCTGCACCACGTCGGTGTGTGCGCGTCGTTCACGGCGACGTTCCGGCGCGAGCTGATCGACGAGCTCGGGCCGCTCACCGTCGACGCGCTCGACGACCACCCCTGGCGCGAGTGGGCCGAGGCGCAAGCCCACAGCGATCAGCGGATGCCGGGCGGGTTCTCGCGCTGGAACGTCGACAAGGACCTCTCGTTCGTGCCGGTGCGCGTCGAGCGCGTCGTCGAGGTGACGTTCGGGCAGCTCGAGGGCGGCCGGTTCCGCCACGGTGTGAAGTTCCAGCGCTGGCGTCCGGACCGGACCCCGGACTCCTGTCGGTACTCCCAGCTCGACGTCGCCGATCCGGTCCGCTTCGACGCCCTCCTCGCCGAACTCTGACCCACACGACGCTGCGTTCCGGTCGGACTCCCAGACGCCAACCCGTCACACACCCCGCCCAGAACCACCACCACCCCATTCCGGTCGGACTCCCGGACACCCACCCGCCACACACCCCGCCCAGAACGAGGACGGTCAGCCGCCGGGGGCCGTGGTGCCGGTGGTGTCGGTCGTGTCGGTGCTCGGCGCCGGCGTGGTGGGCGTCACGGCGAACGGGGCGGTCGTCGCGGTCGGGTCGATCACCTCGACCGAGATGCTGGGCGCCTGGGTGACGACCGGCGTGGGCGTGGTGGCGACGGTGCCGTCGGCCTCCTCGATCCGGATCGTGGCGATCGCGTTGCTGATCGCGCCCTGCGGCGTGACCGCCTCGAGCTCGAGCGTCCAGTCGCCCGAGGCGAGCAGTGGCAGACCGTCGGCGGTCAGGCGGACGGCGGTGCCGGCACCGGTGAGCCGAATCGGTTGCTCGACGATGAACGCACCCTCCGCGGTCGCGGGCGGAGTCAGCCGCACGCGGACCCCGCTCAGCCCCTCGGCCGGTGCGTCGATCTCGACCTTGAGACCGTTCAGCCCGACGACCCCGGGGCCGACCGAGACCCGGGCCTGCAAGCCGGACGCGGGGTCGGTGAAGGCCACGGCCGGCAGGTAGTCCTCGCCGGCGAGCGGGTCGGCCTTGGCCGGTTCGAGTGACACGAGCCAGCCGCTGAACATCAGCACGACGACGCCGAGCGCGGCCTCGGCCGTGAAGGCCCGGCGGAACCGTTCGGCCAGGTTGACGGTCAGTTCGTGGGCGCGGTCGAGGCGCATCGCGACCTGCTGGCGCGCGGCGAGCGCGACGAACAGCATCGCGGCGACCACGACCGCCTTCAGCAGCACGACCCGCCCGTGACTGCTCGAGAACAGATCGCCGCCGTCGAGGCGGATCATCTGGGCGACGCCCGTGACCGCGGTGAACAGCATCGCCGGCACGGAGATCTTGCCGAAGGCCTTGGTCGCCTGCACCAGATCGTCCTCGCCCGGGCCGGCCAGCACGACGCGCGCCACGAGGGCGGCACCGCCGATCCAGATCGCGGCGGCGAACACGTGGACGATGCCGACGAGGAACCCGAGGAACGGGGCCGGGCCGTCGGTGCGGCTCATGGCCACCAGGATCAGGCCGAGGCCCGGGATGCCCCAGGCCCACATCGCCGTCGTCGGGTCGATGATGCGCTCGGGGCGCGTCACGACCCACCCGGACGCTGCGACGACGACGAGCCGGAGGAGCGCGGCGCGACCGTCCCACCCCGCGTCGTAGAGCTCGAGCCAGCTCGACGGGCTGACCCCGTCACCGAACGATCCGGTCGTGACCTCGGCGGAGAACGCCATCAGATAGACCACGGTGCCCACGAGCCCGACCAGCCACACGAGTCGGAGGAAGCGCACCGTCACGATGTACTCCGGCCCTTCGGGCCATCCCACGCTGATGAGGGCGAGTGCGCCGAAGACGATGAGGATCGACATCGTCGACAGCATCCGGCCGAGCCACAGCGCGCCGTCGGTGCTGCCCTGTGACTCGACGTCGGCGACGGTCGAGGTCTGGGTCGGGGAGGCCGGCACCCGGACGAGCGGGTCGAGCGTCGTGCTCGTCACACCGTCGCCCGACGCCGGATCGGTGGCGGTGGCCGGTGGATCGTTCAGCACGGCGAAGGTCGTGCGGCCTTCGAGCAGGTTGTTCCCCTCGGCGTCACGCAGGAACCACGCGAGCGAGCACGTGCTGCGCGGCAGCGGGTTCGGGACGTCGAACGTGGCGATCAGGCCGTCGATGTCGACCTGGGCGATCCCGACCTCCTGGAACTCGAGGTCGCAGCTGAGCGTCACGACCGGCACCTCGGTGTTGCCGATCTCCTGGTTGAACACCAGGACGATCTCCTCGGGCGAGGTGTCGAGCGAGGCACCGTCTTCGGGGGTGATCGACTGGAGCGAGTTGGCGGTCTCCTGGGCGCGCACCGACCCGGCGACGCCGAGCACCGCCAGACACGCGACGACTGCGCCGAGGAGGAAGGGACGGAGCGGGCCGGGGCGTGAGGGAACAAGGGTTCGAACACCCACGCCGTCCACGGTAGCCAGCGGCGGTGCATCGGAGGGGACATGCCTCGCGCACGGCCGACGGCGGGACACCCACTCGGTAGGGTTGGCGGCGATGGCAACCCAGTCGCTCTACCGCCGCTACCGGCCGCGCCGGTTCTCCGAGCTGAAGGGTCAGGACCATGTCGTCAGGGCGTTGCGTGACGCCGTCGCACAGGGTCGCGAGGGCCAGGCCTACCTGTTCTCGGGGCCGCGCGGCACCGGCAAGACCACGTCGGCGCGCATCCTGGCCAAGGTGCTCAACTGCGACAACGTGGTCGACGGCGAGCCGTGCTGCATGTGCGAGTCGTGCAAGGCGGTCGAGTTGGGCACCAGCTACGACGTGCACGAGCTCGACGCCGCGTCGAACAACGGCGTCGACGCGATCCGCGACCTGGTCGAGAAGGCGTCGCTCGGCACGCCGGGGCGCCACAAGGTGTACATCCTCGACGAGGTCCACATGCTCTCGAAGGCGGCCGAGGCCGCGCTCCTGAAGACGCTCGAGGAGCCGCCGCCGCACGTGGTGTTCGTGCTGGCCACGACCGATCCGCAGAAGATGAGCGACACGATCCGGTCGCGCACCCAGCACCTGCAGTTCCACCTGCTGCCGAGCGACACGCTGGCCGAGCACGTGAAGTGGGTGGCCGACGACGCCGGCTACGACCTGCCGCAGTCGGCGCTCGACGCCGCGCTCGAGCGTGGCGGTGGCTCCGCCCGCGACACGCTGTCGGCACTCGAGCTGCTGGCGTCGACCGGCGGCGACACCAGCGACATCATCGATCTCGACGAGTTCCTCGGTGCGCTGATCGATCGCGACCCGGGGCGCGTGCTCACCGCGATGGGCCACGCGGTGTCGATGGGCCGCGATCCGCGCACGATCACCGAGGATCTGGTGCGGCACCTGCGCAACGCGTTCTTGTCGCTGATGGCGCCCGAACTGGTCGTGCTGCCGCCCGACCGGCTCGACGCGATCGCGGCCCGCGCCCACGAGCTCGGCGCCGCCGGCCTCGTGCGGGCGATCGAGCGGTTGGGTGAGGCGCTCGTCGACATGCGCCACGCGCCCGATCCGCGCATCCTGGTCGAGGTCGCGCTCGTCCAGCTGACCTCCGACCAGGCCGGTGGCGACGCGACGGCGTTCGCGGCCCGCATCGACCGCCTCGAGGCACAACTCGCCGAGCTGCGCGAGCGTGGCCCGGCGACGGCGGCCGCAGCGCCGCCACGCGACCCGCAGACCGGCCGGGCCAAGTTGGGTGGCGCCGCCACGCGTCCCGCGCCCGAACCGGCCGCAGCGCCGCCCGCCGACGAACCGGCACCTCCGGCCGCCGATGCACCGGCGACGCCCGCCGCCGACGGGACGGCCCCGGAACCCACACCGGCCGCACCCCCGGCCGCCGACCCGCCGCGATCGGTCGCGCCGGCCATGACGGTGCCCGAGGCGTGGTCGCACACCGTGAAGTCACAGCTGAAGGGGTTGGCACGGCCGCTCTTCGCGGCCGGTGAGTTCGTCGGCGAACGCGACGGCGAGTGGCTCTTCCAGGTGCCCAACGAGGCGCACGGCACGAAGTGCGAGGCCCACCGCGCCGATGTCGAAGCGGCGCTGTCCGCCGCGGTCGGCACCCCCGTCACGATCCGGATCGTGGCCGAGGGCGGCGCGGCACCGGCGGCCTCGGCCACTGCGCCGCCACCGGCGCCCGCCGCCGAGCCGGCCGCCGAACCGGCAGCACCGGCCGAGTCGCCGATCGAGCGGGCGGCGCGGGCGGCGGCCGAGCAACCCGACGACGACGAGCCCGACGCGCCGGCCTACGTGCCACCCGACGACGACGAGGTCGACCTGTCCGAGCTCACCGATGCGCCGCCCGAGACGGTCAAGTCGCCGATCGACCGGCTGGCCGAGGCGTTCCCCGGCTCCGAGCTGATGCGCGACGACTGACGTGGCACACACCTACACCCCTCCCGTCCAGGCGCTCATCGACGAACTCGGCCGGCTGCCGGGCATCGGCCCCAAGTCGGCCCAGCGGATCGCGTTCCACCTCCTCAAGATCCCCGAGGACGACGCGAATCGGCTCGCCCACGCCATCCGCGAGGCCAAGGCGCGCGTTCGGTTCTGCGAGCGTTGTTTCAACGTCGCCGAGGACACCCTGTGCGGCTACTGCCAGGACGACCGTCGCGACTCGTCGATCATCTGCGTGGTCGAGGAGTCGCGCGACATCGTCGCCGTCGAGCGGACGGGCGAGTTCCGCGGTCGGTACCACGTCCTGCTGGGTGCGATGAGTCCACTCGAGGGGATCGGCCCCGAGCAACTCAAGATCCGCGAGCTGCTCAACCGACTCGGCCCGGAAGGGGTCGAGGAGGTCATCGTGTGCACGAACCCGAACACCGAAGGCGAGGTGACGGCGATGTACCTCGCCCGGATGCTGCAGCCGCTCGGCCTGCGGGTGACGCGCATCGCGTCGGGGTTGCCGGTCGGCGGCGACCTCGAGTACGCCGACGAGCTCACCCTCGGGCGCGCCCTCGAGGGCCGGCGAGCCATCGACACCTGATCACGACGCCGATCTCGACGACGGCGTCAGGGTCGTGCCTGGCACTACCCGTGACGGGCGACGACGGCGAGCACGGGGCCCGGCGCCTCGTGGCGGCTGACGACGGCGTCGACGAGTCCGTGTTCGCGACAGGCGTCGGCGAACGCCTCGGCCTGCTCGGGCGTCCAGCCGTGGCCGGCGACACCCTCGGCGAGCGGGTCGTCGACCTGGCGCTCGATCGCCACGAAGCGGCCGCCCGGCGCGAGCAGCCGACCGACCTCCTCGAGACCACGGTCGATGTCGTGCCAGTGGTGGACCGTCGCGAGCGACCAGACGACGGTGGCCCAACCGGCGTCGACGGGCACCACCTCGGCGGTGCCGATGCGCCAGTCGATGCCACGGCGCAGCCAGCGCACCTTGGCGACCTGGAGCATCACCGATGCGGGGTCGACGCCGATCGCATCCGCACCCGCCTCGGCCGCCAGCGCGGCGGCGTAGCCGGGCCCGCACCCGATGTCGACCAGGTGATCGCCGGCGCCGAGTTCGCCGAGATCGATCGCGAGCTGCGCGGCCTCGTGCCGCTTGAAGAGGAAGAACACCGCGGCCTTGAGACCGCTCAACCCGGAGAATCCGGGGTGGTGCGCGTGGTGGTTGGGCGGGATCGCTGCGTCCGTCGCGGAGGTCATGGGCGTCACCTTGACAGTTGAAGCCGGGTTCAGGTCAAGTGGTCGAATGGGGAATTCCGAGCTGCCCTCGACGATCGGCGGCGTCGCCGCACTCGCCGGTGTCGCCACCTCGACGCTGCGCTACTACGACCGGCGGGGCCTGGTCTGCGCCGACGAGCGGGTCTCCGGCCAGCGGCGGTACGGACCGGCCACGATCCGCCGACTCGCCTTCGTGCAGATGCTCCAGGACGCCGGGCTCTCGCTCGACGACATCCAGGGCATCCTCGACGCCGAGGACAACTCGGCGTGGAAGGCGATCGCGACCGAACGCCTCGAGCGGCTGAACGACGAGATCGCACAGCTCGAACACGCCCGAGAGCTCCTGACCGCGGCACTGCTGTGCCGATTCGACCATCCGCTCGACGAGTGCCGGATCATGAACGACGAGATCGACCGCCGGCTCGGCCCGGGCGCCGGCCGGGGATGACCGGCCGGCGCATCGGTGCCGGAAAACAATACGAGGCACTGCCTTCACGAACCGATAGCGGGCGGACGGGTCGGTTCGATCGGGCAATGCCTCGTATATGTCAGTTACGTTACGAACATGACGGAACAGTGTCAACCACCGACATGTGAATTCTCGCCCAATCACCCGGACGGGTGATCAGACCGTCTTGACGATCAGTGCGTCGCCCTGGCCACCGCCGCCGCAGAGCGCAGCGGCGCCGACCCCGCCGCCACGCCGGCGCAGCTCGTGCAGCAGCGTCAGGGCGAGGCGGTTGCCGCTCATGCCGATCGGGTGACCGAGGGCGATCGCACCGCCGTTCACGTTGACGACGTCCATCGAGATGCCGAGCTCACGGGCCGATGCGATGCCGACGGCGGCGAACGCCTCGTTGAGCTCGAACAGCGACAGGTCGGCGACGTCGAGGTCGGTCTTGGCGAGCGCGGTGCGGATCGCGTTGGCCGGCTGCAGGTTGAGCGACGGGTTGTCGGGTCCGGCCACCATGCCGTAGCCGACGACCTCGCCGAGCGGCGACACACCGGCGGCCTCGACCGCCCGCTTCGACATCATCACGACCGCCGACCCGCCGTCGGAGATCTGCGAGGCGTTGCCGGCGGTGATCGTGCCATCGGCGACGAACGCCGGGCGGAGCTTGCCGAGGCTCTCGGCGGTGGTGCCCGGGCGGACCCCCTCGTCGTCCTCGACCAGGATCGGGTCGCCCTTGCGCTGCGGGATCGAGATCGGTGCGATCTCCTCGGCGAGGATGCCGTCCTTGATCGCCTTGGCGGCGCGCTCGTGCGACTCGGCCGACACCTCGTCCATCTCGGCTCGGCTGATGCCGTCGCCGGTGTACCCGTCGGTCGCCGTCCCCATCAGGCAGGCGTCGAACGAGCACCACAGCCCGTCGGTGATGATCGTGTCCTGCAGCTCGGTGTGGCCGTAGCGGAACCCGGCACGGGCGCCCGGCGCGAGGTACGGCGCGTTCGTCATCGACTCCATGCCGCCGGCGACGACGATGTCGGCGTCGCCGCTCGCGATCATCTGGTCGGCGAGGTAGATCGCATTGAGGCCCGACAGGCAGACCTTGTTGACGTTCACCGACGGCACGCTCATGGGGATGCCGGCCTTGGACGCGGCCTGACGCGCGGGTACCTGGCCCTGCCCGGCCATGAGCACCTGGCCCATGATCACGTGCTCGACCTGGTCGGCCCCGACGCCGGCGCGTTCGAGTGCGGCAGCGATCGCGTGGCCGCCGAGATCGGCGGCGGACAATGCGGTGAGCGCGCCCGACATCTTCCCGATGGGAGTGCGGGCACCGGCGACGATGTACGAACCAGGCATGGCCGCGACGCTACCGCGGGGTAACCCGACCATGCGAACGCTGCCCGTCGCGCCGGCGCCGGGCCCGTAGGGTGCGGATCCGATGATCGCCGGCCTGACACCCAACGCGTCGGGCGTGATCTACATGACGCTCTGGTCGCTCGCCTACGTGGTCAACGACGGGCTGGTCCGGTTGGCCACCGAGGAGGGGCTCGACGTCTACCAGGTGCTGTTCCTGCGCGGCTGCGGCATGGTGGCGATCTTCGCGGCCTGGAGCGCCTCGGGCACCCGGCGTCTCCGGCGCCGACACCTCACCGCGCCGCTCGTGACCCGGGTCGCGGCCGAGGTCGTCAGCACGGCGTGCTTCTTCGCCGCGCTCGTCCGACTCGAGTTCGCGAACGCACAGACGATCCTGATGCTGGTGCCGTTCGCGGTGACCCTGGTGGCGGCGGTGACGCTCGGCGAACAGGTCGACCGCGTGCGCTACGCGCTCGTCGCGGTGGGCTTCGCCGGGGTCGTCGCGGTCGCGCGACCGGTCCCGTCGCAGTTCTCGGCGTGGTCGTTGATGGTCGTCGCCGCCGCTGCCGGGCTCGTCGTGCGCGAGTTCGCCACTCGGCGGGTCGAGGCATCGACACCACCGGTCCCGATCGCGCTCCTGACCGCCGTCGCCATCACGTCGATGATGGGCGTCATCTCGGCCATCGCCGGGTGGGGTGCCGTCACGGCACGCGCGATCGTCATCATGGCGTTGGCGTGTCTGTGCCTGGTGGCGGGCTACGTGTTCGTCATCCAGGCGGCCCGCATCGGCGACCTCAGCGTGTCGGCGCCGTTCCGCTACACGACCGTCGTCGGCGCCGTCGCGGTCGGCATCGTGATGTTCGACGAGGTGCCCGACGCGCTCACCATCGCCGGCTGCACGCTCATCGTCGGCGCCGGCGTGGCGAGTGCTCGCCGCGACGCGTCCGCAGCGTCTCGTCCTCCTCGACACGGAGTCGCGGCAGACTGACCGGCATGTCGTTGGAGGTCCGCGAGGTCATGCAGGCGTTCGAGGGGCGCCGCGTGCTCGACGGCGTCGACCTCACCGTGCCGGCCGGGTCGGTCGTCGGGCTGCTCGGCCCGAACGGCGCGGGCAAGACGACGCTGATGCGCATCGTGTTCGGCGTGCTCGAACCCGACGCCGGCGAGGTGCGTTGGGACGGGCGGACAGCCGGCGACGCGGACCGGCGACGGTGGGGCTACATGCCCCAGGAGCGCGGGCTGTACCGCGAGATGCGCGTCCACGACCACCTCGTCTGGATCGCCCGGCTCTACGGCGTCGACCGCAAGCAGGCGGCCGACTACGCCGACGACCTGCTCGATCGGCTCGGCCTCGCCGACCGGTCGCGCGACGCGATCCGTGATCTGTCGGGTGGCATGGCGCAGCGCGTGCAGTTGGCGGTGGCGATGGTCCATCGACCCGAGCTCCTCGTCCTCGACGAGCCGTTCGCCGGCCTCGACCCGGCCGCCGTCGAGTTCCTGATGGCGGTCATCCGCGACCACGTCGCCGGCGGCGGGCACCTCGTGTTCTCGAGCCACCAACTCGACCTGGTCGAGGACCTGTGCGACACGATCGCACTCATCGACGGCGGCCGGGTCGTGCTCGAGGGGTCGCTGCGCGAGCTGCGGTCGGCGAGCGAGCGACGGGCGTTGCGGGTCGACGTCGACGTCGACCCGCGCTGGCTCGACGGACAACCCGTCGGCGACGTGGCGACGACGGCATCCGGCAGCCGCGTCGCGCTCGAGCCGGGTGCCGAGGCGGCGACGGTGCTCGACGCCATCCGATCACACACCGACGTGTCCGACTTCGGGGTCGAGGCGCCGAGCCTGTCCGAGCTGTTCCGGGCCGCGACGGGCCGGGCGGTCGAGGACGCGGGCGCATGACGTTCCGCTCGACGCTCCTGGTCATCGAACGCGAGCTGCGCGAGGCGGCGCGCCGCAAGGGTCTGTGGCTGCTCGCGATCGGCATGTTCCTGGGGTCGTGCGCCATCGTGTTCCTTCCCGACCTGCTGGCCGACGACGGCCCCGGCGAGGCGACGGTGATGGTCGCCGGCGACGACGAGGTCGGCGTGGCCGCGGCGCTGGGCGAGGTCGACGATCCCGTGATCGAGGTCACGAGCGGCGACGACCGGACGGCCGTCGTCGACGCGGTCGAGCAGGGAGACGCAGATCTCGGCGTCCTCCTCTCCGGCGCCTCCTCGACGCTGATCGTCGACGATCCCGACACCGGACTCGTCGACCTCGTCGCCGGCGTGGTCGCGGAGACCTCGGCCGCCGATCGGCTCGACGGCGCCGGCATCGATCCGGCCGAGGTCGAGGCGGCGTTCGCAGCCGCCAGCCCGGCGATCGAGCCGGTCGACGTCGAGCGCGGCGACCGCGAGGCGGCGGCGTTCATCGTGATGCTCGTGCTGTACCTGCTGACGGTGATCCTGACGTCACAGATCGCAAGTGCCGTCGCGGTCGAGAAGTCGAACCGCGTCAGCGAGGTCCTGCTGGCGATCGTGCCGCCCCGCGCCCTGCTGTTCGGCAAGGTGATCGGCATCGGGTGCATCGGGGTCGTGACCCTCGGCTTGGTCGCCGTGCCGGTGATCGTCGACCTCGCCAGAGGCGCGACCTTGCCGTCGGGGATCGGCGTCTCGATGCTCGCCTCGGCGATCTGGTTCGTCGGCGGGCTGGCGCTCTATCTGATCGTCGCCGGCGCGCTGGGCGCGCTCGTGTCGCGCCAGGAGGAGGTCGGGGCGTTGGTCGTGCCGCTCACGATGGTGCTCGTCGCGGCCTACTTCGCCACGATCTCGTTCGGTGACGGACCGGCCGGCGCGGTGCTGTCGTACATCCCGTTCACGTCGCCGATGAGTGTGCCGTACCGCATCGGCGTCGGCGCCGGGTCGCCCGTCGAGTACGTGGTGTCGGCGCTGCTGCTCGTCGTGGCGGTCGCCGTGGCCGCCCGCCTCGGATCGGTCGTGTTCCGTCGTGCCGTGGTTCGCACCGGGCGGCGCCTGTCGTTGCGCGACGTCCTGGGGCGCTGAACCGCCTCAGGTCAGCATGCGCAGCGCGAAGTCGGCGTAGGTGGCGGCGAGTTCGTCGGGCGCCACGCTGCCGGCCGGGTTGTACCAGGCCGACACGCCGATGCCCATGTCGAGGATCGCGTACGACGACCACCGGTCGGACGAGGTGTGGAACACGTCGCGCTCGCGCCCTTCCTGGACGAGCTCGCGGAAGTTCGACTCGTACTCGCGTCGCAGCTCGAGGATCCGGCTGCGCTCGGGTTCTTCGAGGCTGTCGATCTCGCGGTGACCGACGAACGCTTCGTAGCGGTGCTCGGCGTGGTACTGGACGTGGACGGCGACGATCCGTTCGAGCCGCTCGCGTACGTCGCCACCGGCGTCGAGCGCGGCGCGCTGGCGACGCAGCAGCTCGGTCATCATGCCGGCCATGATCTCGACGAGCATCTCCTGCTTCGACGCGACGTGCTTGTAGAGGCTCGGTCCGCGGATGCCGAGTCGGTCACCGATCTGGGCCATCGTCGTGGCCCGGTAGCCGATGGTGGCGAACAGCTCGAGCGCGGCGTCGAGGATCTCACCGTGGCGGTCGGGCGGGGTGCGATGGGACGCATCGGCCCCGTTCGCCGCCACGCTCGGGACGTGGCTGCGGCCGGCGGCGGGGCGCTCTCGGGTCGACATCGAGCGACACCATAACCCCGATCCGGCCGTCCGGCTAACACTCATTAGCCGCGACGCGCTAGTGTCCGGCTAATCATCGTTAGCCGCCTCACCCACGGAGCGACTCCCATGCAGCACATCCTCGAAGCCATCCAGTCCGGTGCGTCCGGCGACGACATCGCCGCCCTCACGATCCCCGAGTCGTACCGCGCCGCGTTCGTGCTGCGCGAGGAGACGGGGATGTTCGAGGGCATGGCGTCGGCCGACAAGGACCCGCGCAAGTCGCTCCACGTCGACGAGATCGCGACCCCCGAGCTCGCGCCCGACGAGGTCTACCTCGCGGTGATGGCGAGCTCGATCAACTTCAACACGGTCTGGACGTCGATCTTCGAGCCGCTGCCGACGTTCGGGTTCCTCGATCGGCTCGCCCGCGAGTCCGAGATCGCGAAACGGCACAGCCAGCCGTTCCACGTGGTCGGCTCCGACGCGTCGGGCGTGGTGTTGCGAGTCGGCGAGGCCGTGCGCAACTGGAAGCCGGGCGATCGGGTCACGGTGCACTGCAACCACGTCGACAGCCAGGACCACAGCGCCCACAACGACTCGATGCTGGCGAACAACCAGCGCATCTGGGGGTTCGAGACGAACTACGGCGGCCTTGCCGACCTGTCGGTGGTCAAGGCCAACCAGCTGATGCCCAAGCCGACCCATCTGTCGTGGGAGGAGGCGGCGGTCAACGCCCTGTGCAACTCGACGTCGTACCGGATGCTCGTCAGCGAGAACGGCGCCAACATGAAGCAGGGCGACTCGGTGCTGGTGTGGGGCGCGACCGGCGGCATCGGTGGGTACGCGGTGCAGTACGTGTTGAACGGTGGCGGCACGCCGATCGGCGTGGTGTCGTCGGCCGAGCGGGCGCAGCTGCTCAACGACATGGGTGTCGAGGCGGTGATCGACCGCAAGGCCGAGGGCTACCAGTTCTGGTCGGACGAGCACACCCAGGACGAGTCCGAGTGGCGGCGGTTCGGCAAGAAGATCCGCGAGCTGACGGGCGAGGACCCCGACATCGTGTTCGAACACCCGGGTCGCTCGACGATGGGCGCCTCGGTGTTCGCGGTGAAGCGCGGCGGCACCGTGGTGACCTGCGCGGCGACGTCGGGCTACATGGTCGAGTTCGACAACCGCCACTTCTGGATGAAGCTGAAGAAGCTGATCTCGTCGCACTTCGCCAACTACGAAGAGGCGTGGGCCGCGAACAAGCTGATCGACCAGGGCCGCATCCATCCGATCATGAGCGATGTGTTCACGCTGGACCAGGTCGGCGAGGCGACGCTGGCGATGCACCACAACCAGGCCGAGGGCAAGCTCGGCGTGCTGTGCCTCGCTCCCGAGGAGGGCCAGGGCATCGACGACGCCGAGAAGCGCGACCGCATCGGCGAGGACAACATCACCCGTTTCCGCACTCGCTGACCTGCGTTTCCACCTCGGTTCCGCCATCCTGGTGACATGGCCGACACGTCGAGCACCCCGAACGTCCCCACCACCGACGAGCTCAAGCTGAAGCTCACGCCGATGCAGTTCCACGTCACCCAGGAAGCCGGCACCGAGCGACCGTTCACGGGCGAGTACTGGGATACGAAGGAGCCCGGCACGTACCACTGCATCGTGTGCGACACCGAGCTGTTCGACTCCGACACGAAGTACGACTCGCACTGCGGGTGGCCGAGCTTCTACGACGCGCTCGACACCGACAAGATCGAGTACCTCGAGGACAACACGCTCGGGATGCGCCGCGTCGAGGTCCGCTGCAAGAACTGCGGCGCCCACCTCGGCCACATCTTCCCCGACGGCCCCCAGCCGACCGGCCAGCGCTACTGCATCAACTCCGCCAGCCTGAACCTCGTCAAGCGCCCCACCGGCTGACCGCCCCGTCACGATCCATCTCCGTGGCGCGGACTCGCCCGCCGTGCCTACCGTGGCCGGGGAGTCATGGATCGCGTCATGGATCGCATCATCCTCGTCCACGGCACATGGGGCCGCCGATCGGGCTGGACCTTCCCCGACAGCGCGCTGCACGCGCGCCTCGGCACCGAGTTCCCCGACGCGAAGGTCGAGCGGTTCGAGTGGTCGGGCAAGAACCGGCACCGCGCCCGCGCCGAGGCAGCCGCCGAGCTCGGCCGGCACATCGACGCAGAACCGGCAGGCCATGTCGTGCTCGTCGGGCACAGCCACGGCGGCAGCGTCGCCGAGCGCACCTTGATCCATCGCGGCTGGGGGCGCGCCGACGGCGAGCGTGACGACGTCGGCGCGGTCACCGTCGGAACGCCGTTCCTCCACTTCCATCGCAACGTCGGCAGCCCGGTGCCCGTGCTCGACTGGGTCCGGATGGCGATCTGCCTGGGCGGCATCGTGGCCGGCGTCCTCCTGCTCGGGGGTCAGGTCTCCGCCGACGTCGAGCCGGTCGTCGTCGACGGCGAGTTCGGCCCGCCCACCGAACTCAACGACTTCTCGGTCGGTCTCGCGTTCACGACGTGGATCGCGCTCGGCATCGCAGCGATCCCCCTGCTCGTGCTGCTGCTGTTCCACGCGGCGTTGTTGATCGGTCGCGTCGACGAGGTCAACGCACCGCTCTCACCGTTCCCCGGACAGCGGGTCGCGACACTCCAGGTGATCCGAACCCGGCGCGACGAGGCCGCCGGACTCCTGCGGTTCGGCCGGCTGATGGGTGGCGCCGTCGACCTCACACGGCGCTTCGGGTCCGCGCCGGCCGCGCTCCTCGGCGTCATGGCCATCGTGCTCATCGTGCTCGGCAACGACATCAGCGACACCGAGGACACGACCTCCGGGTCACCATTCGAGGTCGCCGCGGCGCTGCTGCAGGTCTTCCTCGCGGACAACGTCAGCGGGACAGCGGCGGCCGAGATCACGACGATCCTGTTCGCGACGCTCGTGTTCGTCGGTGTCGCCGGGATCCTGCTCACCCAGTTCGCCGTCGCCGAGGCGCTGCTGTGCGGCACCGACGGCGGCCGTCTGCTCCGCCGGGGTCGCGTCCGCATCGACGGCGTCCCGAACGCCGACGACCACCAGGAGACCGTCGTCGCCCTCACCACGAAGCGATTCGGATTGCGGCACTCGCGGCTGATGTCCGACCCCGCTTCGGTCGACGCCATCGTGGCCGCGTGCCGAGCACAGCTGGACGAGTCCGCCTGACCGTCTGCCACACTGCGACCATGGCAACGACGGTCGACTGGGGTGAGCGCGAGCGGCGGCTGACCGAACACGTGTCGGTGCTCGTCGGCGAGGCGAACGGCAAGTACCCGTCCGGCAACACGCTGGTCGTGCGCGGCGACGGCGAGGCGGTCGTCATCGACCCGTCCGTCGACGTCGTCGCGATGGGTGGCGCGCCCGTGCCGGTCGACGCCGTCATCAACTCCCACAGCCACGAAGACCACATGCCCGGCAACGGCTTCTTCACCGAGGCCCGCCTCCACATCCATCACGAGGATCTCCCCGGCGCCCGATCGCTCGACGGGCTGATGGACGTGTACGGGCTCGACGGCCAGCCACGCGCCGACTTCTCCGAGCAGGTCGTCGAGGAGTTCCACTACGCCCCACGTCCCGACGCCGAGGGCTTCGCCGACGGCCACTCCTGGGATCTGGGTCGGGTACAGATCGACGCCGTCCACCTGCCCGGCCACACCCGTGGCCACTGCGGCTTCCGGATCTCGGGCGGCGTGTTCTTCCTCTCCGACATCGACCTGACCGGCTTCGGCCCCTACTACGGCGACGCCTGGAGCGACCTCGATCAGTTCGAGGAGAGCCTGCGCTGCGTGCGCGACGAAGAGGCCGCCTACTACGTGACCTTCCACCAGAAGGGCGTGATCGAAGGGCGCGCGGACTTCCTGGCGCGCCTCGACGCGTTCGCGGAGGTGATCGAGCGCCGGCACGGCGCGATGCTCGCGTTCCTCTCGGAGCCGCGCTCGATCGAAGAGATGGTCGTGCACCGCTTCGTCTACCGGCCGACCGCCGAGACGCCGATCGCCGACGCCGTCGAGTGGGGCAGCGGCAACCCCGACATCACCCCGGCGCAGCTCGTGTCGAACAGCTCCGGTCTCGTCGGGCAGAACCCGAACCCGTTCATCGGACAGCCGCCGTTCGTGCCGCCGTCGTTCAACCCGACCAACGGGTCGATCGCGGGAGCCGCCAAACCGATCTACATCAACTTCCAGCGACCGATCGCAAACCGGCAGATGGCTCAGGACGCCGTTCATATCACGTCGAATCCGCCGGTACCGGGACGTTTTTATTGGGTCACCGACACCCAGCTGCGTTGGCGGCCCCAGGACTTCTGGCCAGCGGGCACAGTCGTGCACATCGACGCTGCCGGCACCAAGTCGAGTTTCAGCGTCCCCGAGCAACTCGTCGCGACGATCGACAACTCAACCCTTGAGATGGAAGTCATGCGCAATGGGGTGTTGGAGAAGACCTTCCCGGTCTCGCTGGGGAAGAAGGGCTACGAGACCAAAAACGGCACCTACTACGTGCTCGAGAAGTTCGCCGAGATGGTGATGGACTCATCCACCTATGGCGTACCGATCACCGATGCCGAGGGCTACAAGCTCGAGGTGGATGATGCGGGGCGGATCGACAACAGCGGCGTCTGCGTGCACAGCGCGCCCTGGTCGGTCGGCGCCCA
>JAUHYJ010000506.1 GCA_030425785.1 Acidimicrobiia bacterium
GTACCGCCTGACCGAGGCAGGCATCGCCCTTTCTCCCGTCCTGGTCGCGCTCGTCCACTGGAGCGAGCGTCACGTCCCGGGCGTGCAGCGGTCGACGGCGCTCGTGCACGCGCCGTGCGGCACCGAGCTCGAGCAGGCGTTCTGGTGTCGCACGTGTGCCACCACGTTCGGCCCGACGGCGGTCAAGGGCGTGCAGGTCTGACGATGACGACCGACGCCGGGTTCATGCAGCGCGCGATCGACAACGGTGCGACGGTGCGGACGCGCACGTCGCCGAACCCGTGGGTCGGTGCCGTGGTCGTCACCCCGGACGGTGAGGTGTTCGACGGTGCCACCGAGCCGCCCGGCGGCCGGCACGCGGAGATCGGGGCGCTCGACGCAGCCGGCGACCGGGCCCGCGGCGCGACGCTGTACTCGACGCTCGAGCCGTGTGTCCACACCGGCCGGACCGCACCATGCGCCGACGCGATCGTCGCCGCCGGCGTCGCCCGCGTGGTGTACGCGATCGACGACCCGGACCCGCAGGTGTCCGGCCGTGCCCGCGCAGTGCTCGAAACCGGCGGCGTGGCCGTGACCGGTGGTGTGCTCGCGGTGGAAGCGGCGGCGCAGCTCGCGCCGTACCTCACCCATCGCACCACCGGTCGCCCGTACGTGGTGCTCAAGCTGGCGGCCACGCTCGACGGCCGGATCGCGGCGCCGGATGGCACGAGCCGGTGGATCACCGGGGCCGATGCGCGTGCCGATGTCCATCGGCTCCGCGCCGAGTCCGACGCGATCCTGGTCGGCGCCGGCACCGTCCGGGCCGACGATCCCTCGCTGACCGTGCGCGACGCAGACGGTGACGACCCGGTGCGCATCGTGCTCGGCTCGGCGCCGCCCGACGCCCGTGTCCGCCCGTGCCGCGAGATGAGTGGCGATCTCGGTGACGTGCTCGACGAGCTCGCGCGCGACGGCATCGTGCAGCTGATGGTCGAGGGCGGGGCGAGCGTGGCGGCGGCGTTCCACCACGCCGGGCTCGTCGACCGGTACGTCGTCTACCTCGCACCGGCGCTGATGGGCGGCGACGACGGCGTCGCGATCTTCGCCGGTGCCGGTGCGTCGACCATGGCCGACGTCTGGGGGGGCCGACTCGCGTCCGTGGCGCAGCTCGGCGGCGACGTCCGCATCGACGTCCTCCGGCCGGAGGTCGACCGTTGAACCGCGTCGAGCGCATCGTCGAGACGGTGCTCCCGACCGACCAGGCGCAGTTCCGGTGCCTGGGCTACCGCGCCGCGTCGGGTGCCGAGCACGTCGCGCTCGTGCTCGGCGATCCGGCCGCCGCGGCGTCCTCGCTCGTCCGACTGCACAGCGAGTGCCTGACCGGCGACGTGCTCGGGAGCCGCCGGTGCGACTGCGGACCGCAGCTCGACGAGGCCCAGCGACGCATCGCGGCCGAGGGTGCCGGCATCGTCGTGTACCTGCGGGGTCACGAGGGGCGCGGGATCGGACTGCTCGAGAAGCTGCGGGCGTATCGCCTCCAGGACCTCGGGTTCGACACGGTCGACGCGAACCTCGAGCTGGGGCACCCGGTCGACGCCCGCGACTTCGGCGACGCGGCGGCGATCCTGGCCGACCTCGGTGTGAGCCGGGTGCGCCTCATGTCGAACAACCCCACCAAGCGCGAGGCGCTCGAACGTCACGGGCTCGTCGTCGACCCCGTGCCGCTCGTGATCGCGGCGACGCCGCACAACGGCGCCTACCTCGACACCAAGCGCGACCGCCTCGGACATGCCCTCTGAGGCTGCATCCCGCGCTCGTGTCCCGGCATCGACGGACGCGATACCCGCGTGCCGGCCATCGCGACGGACGATGGTGCCGCGAATCCGGTGATGGGGGCGGCGCGATTTCGGTCCGTGCCATCGGCCGCGGGTAGCGTGCGCACTATGTCACAAACGCTGCAACGCGGCCCGGTGAGCGGCACCGCGGTCGGTCGGGGAGCGAAGCGCAAGCCCTTCCTGCTCGACTTCTACGGCACCGCCGTCGGCAAGAAGTACGTGATGGCCATCACCGGCATCATCGGCATCGGCTTCGTGGTGTCGCACATGATCGGCAACCTCAAGGTCTATCTCGGCACGGTCACCGAGAACGGCCAGCAGGTCTACGACATCGACGTCTACGGCGAGTTCCTGCGCGAGATCCTCGTGCCGATCCTGCCCCGCACGTACTTCCTCTGGATCCTCCGGCTGCTCCTCATCGGCGCCGTCGTGCTGCACATCCATGCGGCGTACAGCCTCACGATGATGAACCGCAAGGCACGCCCGATGAAGTACCAGTCGGCGCGTGACTACCAGGTCGCCAACTTCGCCAGCCGCACCATGCGCTGGACGGGCATCATCGTCGCCCTGTTCATCCTGTGGCACCTGGCCGATCTCACGTGGGGATGGGTCAACCCCGACTTCAGCCGCGGCGACGTCTACCGCAACCTCGACGCCAGCCTCAGCCGCATCCCGGTCGCGATCCTCTACATCGTCGCCAACATCGCGCTCGGCATCCACCTGTTCCACGGCACCTGGAGCCTCTTCCAGTCGATGGGGTGGAACAACCCCAAGTTCAACCAGTGGCGCAAGGGCATCGCCGCCGGTGTCGCCACGCTCGTCGTGGTCGGCAACGTGTCGTTCCCGATCATGACCCTCGCCGGGGTCATCGACCACGACCCGTCCGTGCCGAGCGTCCACGAGGTGCTCGAAGAGGGAGGAGAGTGACATGACCCTCACGCTCGATTCGAAGATCCCCGACGGCCCGCTCGCCGACAAGTGGAGCGAGTACAAGGCCCACCAGAAGCTGGTGAACCCGGCCAACAAGCGCAAGTTCAAGGTCATCGTCGTCGGCACCGGCCTGGCCGGTGCCTCGGCCGCGGCCACGCTCGCGGAGCTCGGCTACCAGGTCGACGCGTTCACGTTCCACGACTCGCCGCGCCGGGCCCACTCGATCGCCGCCCAGGGCGGCATCAACGCCGCCAAGAACTACAAGGGCGACGGCGACTCGGTGTTCCGCCTGTTCTACGACACGGTGAAGGGCGGCGACTTCCGCGCCCGCGAGGCCAACGTCCATCGCCTCGCCGAGGTGTCGGTCAACATCATCGACCAGATGGTCGCCCAGGGCGTGCCGTTCGCCCGTGAGTACGGCGGCATGCTCGACAACCGCAGCTTCGGTGGCGCCCAGGTGAGCCGCACCTTCTACGCCCGTGGGCAGACCGGTCAGCAGCTCCTGCTCGGTGCGTACCAGCAGCTCGCCCGCCAGGTCGGTCAGGGCGGCGTGCGCCTGTTCAACCGGATGGAGCTCGTCGACGTCGTCGTCATCGACGGTCGCGCCGCGGGCATCGTGTGCCGCGATCTGATGACCGGCGAGATC
>JAUHYJ010000507.1 GCA_030425785.1 Acidimicrobiia bacterium
TCGCGTCCTCCGGACCAAGGTACATCGAACAATGTCCTTTTTCTCCTGCTCAAGCGTACAACGTACCTGCTGCTAGTAAAGCCATTCGGCCAATGCCCTCGCGAACAGCAAAGATTGCATCCTGTGGATCCATGAAGTGGCCATCATTGGCCATCTCAACGGAAAGGGCTATCGAGTACTCAGCGAAAGCCACTTCGTAGGCGAAATCCGACTCGTTGTTGACGGTGTACTCGTAACGCTGGTTGCCGTTACCGAGGTCGACGACGTTGGTGTCGACCTTGGCCTCCTCGACCGTCATGTCGCGGTCACCGTCGGGCAGGTAGTAGTTGTGCCAGCTGCCGTCGGGGCGCTGGATGTCGGCGAGCCACTCGTACGCTCGCTCGGCCTCCGCGTGCAGGCCCGCGACGTCGAGCGCCATCGCGGTCTCGACGTGGTTCCAGGGGTCGCAGTGGCCGCCCGGCCACCACGGGATCATCCCGGTCTCGGTCTGGAGCCGCGCGAGGTGCTCGGCCGTCGCGACGAGCTCGTCGCGACCGAGGGTGCCGGGGAGGTCGGGGATCTGGGTCACGCGGCGCCTCGCTCGGACGACCCGGCCGCGTGCTTCGTGCCGTAGTGCACGATGCTCTTGCCGAGCACGGGGGAGAGCACGCGCTCCGCGACACGGGTGCTGCGGGGCTGCTCGATGATGTCCCACTCGAGGAACTTGCGGTACCTGACCACCATCGGATGATCGTCGTTGCGCGGCCCGACGGCGCACTTCAGCCACCAGTACGGCGAGTGGAGGGCGTGGGCGCGGTGGCTGCCGTCGACGTCGAGACCCGCCGTGGCGAGCTTGGCCCGCAACTCGGTCGCGGTGTAGATGCGGACGTGGCCGCCCACCGACTTCGGGGCGTGGTACTCGTCACTGAGCTTCCAGTTGACGACCTCCGGACCCCAGGCCGGCACGGTCGCAGCGAAGCGACCGCCCGGCTTCAGCACCCGGACCATCTCGGCGATCGCCGTGACGTCGTCCTGGATGTGCTCGAGGACCTCGCTCGTGATGACGACGTCGAACGAGTCATCGGCGAACGGCAGGCGGGTCGCGTCGCCGCGGAGCACACCGATCAGTCGGTCGGCGGGGATCTCGCCGACCTCGACCATGGCGGCCAGCGTGTCCTTGGTCTGCACGACCTCGTCGGCGGCGTAGTCGAGCGCCACGACCCGGGCGCCGCGCCGGGCGCACTCGAAGACGTGGCGACCGAAGCCCGCGCCGACGTCGAGCACGCGGTCGCCCGGACGCAGGCCGAGTTCGTCGAAGCGGATCGTCAGCATGTCCGGTCGACCTCAGATGCGCCCGTTCGCCTGCAGCTTGTGGACGTTCTGTGGCATCGCCAACACCTCGCGGTACTGCTCGACCGTCAGCTCGGCGCATCGACGCCACGTCCACCGTTCGAGCACACGCTGGCGCCCGGCCGCCCCGACCCGTGCGCGAGCCTCGGGCTGCGCCAGCGCCTGACGAATGGCGCGGGCGAGATCGTCGGCGTCGCCTTTGCGGCACCGGAAGACCGTCTCGCCGTCGACGCCGGTCACCTCGGGGAGCGCCCCACCGTCGGTCGCGACGAGCGGCGTGCCCGAGCACATCGCCTCGATCGCCGGCAGCGAGAAGCCCTCGTACAGGCTCGGCACGACGGCGAGCTCGGCTTCGGCGTACAGCTCGACGATCCGCTCGTCGGTCACGCCCGAGACGAACTCGATGTGAGGTCGCAGCCCGTACCGCTCGATGAGGTCGAGCGACTTGCCGGGCTTCGGCTTGCCGATGATCGTGAGCGAGATGTCGTGGCCGTCGGCGCGCAGCTTCGCCATCGCCTCGATCAGGTAGGCGAGGCCCTTCAGCGCGACATCTGCCGATGCGGTGGTGATCAGGCGCCCGGGCACGCGGTCGACGTCGTCGACCGGACGGAACAGGTCGGGGTCGACGCCGACGGGGACGAGCCGCATGTTGTCGAGCGGGACGCCCATGTCGGTGTGGATGTCGTTGATCGAGTTCTCGCTCACGACGACCACGCGCGGCAGGCGCGACGCGACCTTGCCCTGCATCTTCACGAAGCTGTACCAGCGGCCGATCGAGCGGCGCTTGAACCAGTTCGACGCCGCCTCGATCTCGAGCATGCGGTCGCGCGTGATCGGGTGGTGCAGGGTGACGATGAGCGGGATCTTCTCCTCGAGCTTGGCGATGCCGTACCCGAGGCACTGGTTGTCGTGCACCAGGTCGAACTCGCGCAACCGCTTCGACAGGTGGTGGTGGACACGGGCGCTGAACGCCAGTGGCTCGGGGAACTGGCCCGTGCAGAAGACGCCGACCTCGAGGACGTCGTAGCGGGTCTTGAACTCCCAGTACGCGGGGAACCGGCCGGGGTAGTGGTCGTTGAACAGGTCGAGCGACGGCAGCTCGGTGAGGGTGACGCGGTCGTCGAGCACCGGGTACGGCTGGCCACCGAACACCTCGACGTGGTGACCGAGGTCGACCAGCGCCTTGGTGAGGTGCCGGGTGTAGATGCCCTGCCCGCCGACGTGCGGCTTGCCGCGGTAGGTCAGGTAGGCCAGTGACAGCGGCGCGTCGGGGTCGAGGCCGGCTGGTCGGGGCATCGGGACAGGCTACCGCGGGCCCTACCGATCGGTAACCGGTCGGCGTCGGCGCCGGTGAGCCGGTGCTGAGGCCGGTCCTCAGCAGGTGCCGAGGACGTCGGCCGTGCCGTTCGCCGAGCTCGCGTTGCCGAGCTGATCGGTCGCCGTGACGACCCACTGGTGCCGTCCGACGTCGGGGGAGGTGTCGCGGTCGTCGCTGTCGAACGGTACGGACGCCGCCCAGGAGCCGTTGCGCTCGACGAACGTGACGACGACGCGTGTCCCGCTCGGATACGTCCAGGTGGCGGTCGCGGTGACCGGGCTCTCGTCGGTGATCT
This sequence comes from Acidimicrobiia bacterium, assembly GCA_030425785.1. Taxonomy (GTDB): domain Bacteria; phylum Actinomycetota; class Acidimicrobiia; order Acidimicrobiales; family Ilumatobacteraceae; genus Ilumatobacter. The sequence goes on from JAUHYJ010000507.1 coordinate 2,943, forward strand.
CGGCCAGCCACGCCGCCGCGAAGGGTCCGGTCTGCACGCACGCCGACGCTGGTGGCCGGCGGACGAGCACGAGTTGCGGCGGGCGTGCGATGACCGCCGAGAGGTCGATCGAGGCGGAGGTGCCGTCGGCGACGAAGGTGAGCCGCTGCGAGACCGGGCCTTCGGTCGGCCATGCCCGGTCGACGCGCAGGACGACCTCGGCCAACGCGCCGGGCGCGAGGGTGCCGCTCGCCGGGCTCACGGAGAACGGCGAGCTCGCTGCGGCGAAGCCGACCGGGCCGGTCGTCGTCGACCAGTCGACCGGCTGCCCGCCGCCGTTCGACACGAACACCCGCGTCGAGCTCACCGTGGTGCCGAAGTCGACGGCGCCGGCCGAGAGCGACAGCGAGCCGGGGGCGGGCGGTGTCGTCGAGCTGGTGGTGGGCGTCGTGCTCGTCGTGGAGGT
>JAUHYJ010000010.1 GCA_030425785.1 Acidimicrobiia bacterium
GGGTGCGGAACTCGATCGGCCACCCCAGATCGGGGAAGTCGGCTCGGAGCATCGCTGCCAGCTCGTCGACGCAGTCGAGCGCCCGATCGAGGGGTACCGCGTACTCGAGCTCGGTGTGCACTCGCGGTCGATGGTTGGGCAGCACCTCGTAGTTCCACGCGACCCGGCTGCCCTCGTCCGCGAGCGGGTACTCGGCGGGTGCGTCCGTCGGGTCGATCGCCTTCGCGAACGCGAGGTCGCGGCTCGAGTACCAGAAGAACTCGAAGTGTCGGTGCCGTTCGATCCGCTCGGCGATCTCGGACCGGATCGTCGCGAGGTCGGTTCGCCACGCCGTCTCGGCGAGTCGGTACGCCGGCACGGCGCGCAGTTCGAGTTCGGTGACGACACCGAAGGCGCCGAGCCCGAGCCGGGCCGCTCGGAACACCTCGGGCCGATCGTCGACGGAACACCTGATGAGGTCGCCGCGAGCGTCGATCATGGTCATGCCGGTCACCGCGGCCGACAAGCTCGCCAGCCGCCGTCCGGTGCCGTGGGTGCCGGTCGCCACGGCACCGGCGATCGCCTGGCGGTCGATGTCGCCCTGGTTGGCGAGCGCGAGGCCGTGGGCGTGCAGCGCCGGGCCCATCGCCGCGATGCGGGTGCCGGCCCACCAGCGGGCGCGGTCGGCGGCGACATCGATCAGGCCGGTGAGTGCCGACAGGTCGACGATCACGTCGTCGACGGGTACGAGCGGGAAGTGCGAGTGGCCGGCGCCGGCGACGCGGACCCGCCGCCCGGCCGCTGCAGCGTCCGCCACGATCGACCGGAGGTCGTCGATGCTGCGCACGTGGCGCAGATCGACGTCGGCGGCTCGGGCGCTGCCCGACCAGTTCACCCACTCGGCCATGGGCCGAGCGTAGGGAACGCCGGGTCAGCGTGTGCGGTCGCGCTGCGACTGCTCGCGCCGCGCCCGGGCCTCGGCCTGCTTCTGGCGCTTCATCTCCTTGCGCTTGGCCTTGATCGCCTCGCGCTCGGCGTCGTCGACCTTCGGGGCTCGCGGGATCGGTCCGCGCGACGTGGCCGCCGGCGGTGGCAGCTTGACCAGGTCGTCGTGCTTCAGGAGGTCGCGGATGATCGCCGCGGCCGGCGCCTCGCCGGCGACGGTCGACGCCAGCATCACCTGCGTGATGCCCGTGCCGTGGCGCTCGATCAGACCGGGCAGCACGTCGCGGAGCTCGTCGCTCGACGGATGATCGGCGCTGTCACCCAACTGCTCGATACAGTCGGCGAGGCAGGCGTCGGTCAGCACGAGTGCGATGCTCTCCATCGTGCCGTCCATCCGGCCCTTGGCGATCGCCGTCCGGATGCTTTCGGCGTCGACACTGCCCTCGGCCGCGCCGCCGAGCAGTTCGTCGATCGCATCGCGGTGCTCGTCGCCGAGCGCCTCGATGGCGCCGTCGAGTTCGTCGTCCGTGGTGCTCTGGAAGGCGCGATCGATGAGACCGAGCGCCTGCAGACGGTTCTTGACCTGATTCACCGCGTCGACGCTATCGCCCGTCGGTCCCTTGGCGTCCCGACGGCCCCTGGTCTAGATTCGTCGGGACGACGTTCGTCGCCGACAGCATCCGGGGGGATCATGGCAACCGTTCAACTCGACAACATCAACAAGATCTACGACAACGGGTTCCACGCGATCCACGATCTGAGCCTCGAGATCCAGGATGGCGAGTTCCTGGTGCTGGTCGGCCCATCGGGGTGCGGCAAGTCGACGGCGCTGCGCATGGTCGCCGGGCTCGAGACGATCTCGGGCGGCACCATGATGATCGGCGAGCGGGTCGTCAACGATGTCGAGCCGAAAGATCGCGACATCGCGATGGTGTTCCAGAACTACGCGCTGTACCCGCACATGTCGGTGTACGACAACATCGGGTTCGCGCTGAAGCTGGCCAAGGTGCCCAAGGAGGAGATCGATCAGCGGGTGCGCAAGGCGGCCGAGATCCTCGAGTTGACCCACAACCTCGATCGCAAGCCCGGTCAGTTGTCGGGTGGTCAGCGTCAGCGTGTCGCGATGGGTCGCGCGATCGTGCGTCAGCCGGCGGCGTTCCTGATGGACGAGCCGCTGTCGAACCTCGATGCGAAGCTGCGCGTGCAGATGCGTGCCGAGATCGCAGCACTGCAGCGTGAGCTCGGTGTCACGACGATCTACGTCACCCACGACCAGGTCGAGGCGATGACGATGGGCGACCGGGTCGCCGTGCTGAAAGACGGTTACCTCCAGCAGGTCGACACCCCGCAGAACCTGTACGACCGGCCGAACAACGTGTTCGTGGCGGCGTTCATCGGTTCGCCGTCGATGAACCTGTACGAATCGACGATCACGGTCGACGGCGACGGCGGCAGCCTCACACTCGGGTCGCAGACGATCCCCTTGTCGCCCTCGTCGCTCGAGGCGCGTCCGGCCCTGCGGAACTACTCGGGCAAGAAGATCATCGTGGGCATCCGCCCCGAGGACTTCGAGGACACCGAGCACGACCCGGCCGGTCACCCGACGATCACGGCCCCGGTGGTCCTGATCGAGGCCCTGGGGTCCGAGCTCATGGTGCACTTCTCGCTCGACGCCTCGAACGTCGACTCCGGCGACCCGGACGCGGTCGACGAGGGCGGCGGCGCGTCGAACGCGGTCGGCCGCTTCAACCCGCGATCGCGGGTCCGGTCGGGCGACACCGCAACGATCGCCCTGGCCGCCGAGAACCTGCACTTCTTCGACGCCGACACCCGCGAAGCCATCTGGAGCTGAGGGGCCGACCGCCGGCCCGGGGCCAGGGTCGGCCCGTGTCGTCTCCACGCCATCTGGCGGGCGCGCTCGCGCTCGCCCTCGTCGCCGTCGGCTGCTCTGGCGGCGACGACGCCGCCTCGACGACGGTCGTCGCGCCCACGTCGACGTCCGCCGTCGCACCACCGTCGACCGCAGCGTCGGCCGACGGCGCGGGTGGCGACGATGCGGGCGCCGGTGGCGGTGATGATGGCGGTGACGTCGACGGTGGGGCGCCCGACGTCGACGATCCGGTCGTCGAGTTCGTGCCGCTGCCCGGCCTGCTCGACGAGAGCGATCTCCCGATCCCCGACGACGACACCGTCGTCACCGGGGTGCTCGACAACGGGCTGCGGTACTACGTCCGCGAGAACGACAACCCCGGCGGCGCCGCCGAGCTCCGGCTGGCCGTCGCGGCCGGGTCGGTCGACGAGTTCGGCCCCTCGACCGGGCTCGCGCACTTCGTCGAACACATGCTCTTCAACGGCACCGAGCAATTCCCGGAGAACGAGCTGATCGACGTGCTGCGCGGCTTCGGCGCACGCTTCGGGCCGGACATCAACGCGTACACCTCCTTCGACGAGACCGTCTACTCGCTGACGGTGCCGAACGACGCCGTCACCGTCGAGCTCGGCCTCGAGGTGTTGAGCGAGTGGCTGGCCGCAGCGACGTTCGACGAGGCACAGGTCGTGGCCGAGCGCGGGGTGGTGCTCGACGAGTGGCGCATCCGGACCCAGTCGACCGACGGCCGCCTGTTCGACATCGCCGCGGACATGTACCTCGCCGGCACGGCCTGGGACGGTCGGGTGCCGATCGGCGATCGCGAGTCGATCGAGCAGATGCCGGCCGACGAACTGGTCGCGTACTACGACGCGTGGTACCGCCCGGACAACGCGGCGGTGATCGTCGTCGGTGACATCGAGGTCGACGACGTCGTCGACGACCTCGACCGGCTGTTCGCCGACGCGACCGGACGCTCCGACCGACCCGATCGGGCCGAGCCACGCACGTTCGGGGTCGACACCGAGCCCGACTTCCGCCTGCACGCGGACCCCGATCAATCGACGGTCGACGTCGAGGTGACCCTGCCCCTGCCGGCCTTCGAGGGAACGGGCACGTCGGCGCTGCGGGTGGCGTTCCTCGACCAGATGATCTACGACATCCTGGTCGAGCGGTTGCAGCTCGACACCGCCGCGGGCACGGCCCCCTTCGACGACGTCACGCCGGGCACCAACTCGTTCGTCGGAGCGCTCGACGCGCCGGCGCTGTATGCCTTCACCGACGCCGAAGGCGCGGCCGCGACGCTCGACGCCCTGCTCGACGAGTACCTGCGTGCCGCCCGCGACGGATTCACCGAGACCGAACTCGACCTCGCGCGCGAGCGGACGCGTTCGTTCTTCCGGACGCGGTACGACGGGCGCGAGAGCACCCAGGACCGGGTCTACGCCGACCAGCTCGTCGAGCACTTCCTCCGCGACGAGCCCTACCCCTCGATCGCGGACGAGTTCACGATCGTCAGCGACGTCCTCGACGCTGTGGGCGTCGACGACCTGCGTCGGCGGTTCCGTGCCCGCTGGACCAACTCGGCGCCGCATGTCATCATCTCGGCTCCCGAGTCGGCCGCCGACCAGGTCCCGTCCCGTGACGACGTGCTGGCGGCCATCGCCGCGACTGCGACCCGCGACGTCCCGCCCCGCGGTGAACAGCGGGACTTGCCCGAGCAGCTGATGGACCGTCCCGAGCCGATCGAGCCACTGACCATCAACGAGTTGTTCGGTTCCGGCAACCCGCTGTTCGATCCGGTCGAGGTCACGTATCCGAACGGCGTCCGTGTCCTCCTGAACGCCAACACCATCGTCGAGGGCCAGGTCTTCTTCGAGGCGTCGAGCCCCGGTGGGTCGTCGTTGGTCGCCGATGCGGACGCCGCGGATGCGCTGTACGCCGCCGATGTCGTCGGATCGAGTGGCGTGGGCGACTTCAACCAGGCCGAACTCGCGCGGATCCTGTCGGGGGACGATCTCGAGGTCGTCCCGGTCCTCGATGTGTACACGGAGGGGTTCTTCGGCTCGGCCGCCACCGCGGATCTGGAACCGGTGCTCCAGCTGATCCATCAGTACGTCACGGCGCCACGCGTCGACCAGGTCGCACTCGACCAGCTGATCGCCTCGGAGGGCCCGGTGATCGACGACCCGTCGACCAACCCCGGTGCGGCGGAATTCGACGAGCTGACCGAGCTGCGGTACGGCGACGAGGTGCGCTACGCCGTCCTGCCCGACCCGGCCACGTTCGAGACCGTCGATCTGGCCGGCATCGAACGGGTGTGGAACGAACGCTTCGGCGACGTCGGAGACTGGGTGTTCGTCATCAGCGGCGACATCGACATCCCGACCACGATCGACCTGGTGTCGAGCTACATCGGCACCCTGCCCGGCACCTCGACGACGGAGGTCCCGATCGACGTGTCGATCCCGGTCCCGGCCGAACCGCGGCGTTCGACCATCAACGCCGGGAGTGGCACCACGGCGTCGATGTCGATGCGTTTCTCCCAGCCGATCGACGAGATCGACGCCACGACACAGGCCCAGATCGACGTGACGATCGACGTGCTGCAGAATCGGCTGACCGACGTGATCCGCGAGCGCCTGGGCGACACCTACTCGCCGAGTGCGTTCGTCTTCGCCAACTTCGACCCGGACCCGCACGTCGACGTCTACGTCAGCGTCACCGGTGACCCCGACCGCATCGCCGACATCGGCGATCTGGTCCTCGCAGAGCTCGACGACCTCGGCACCAACGGCCCGACCGACGCCGAGTTCGCCAACGCCATGGCCCAGGTCGACGAGCAGTACTCGTTCATCAACAACGGCGAGATCATCGGGGCCCTGCTCGGCGACGCGCTCGACGACGGAGTCACCCTCGACACCTACCTCGAACGCAACCTCGGCTTGGACGAGGTCACGGCGTCGTCGACGGCGACGTTCGTCGATCGTTTCGTCTCGACCGACTCGTTCGTGCAGGTCACGACGATTCCGCGTTGAGGCACCCGTCCCGTCAGAGCTCGACGGTGCCGCTGATGGGGACCACGACGTCGCCGCCGATCCAGATCGCCCCGTCGTCGCCGCGCTCGACGTGGACACGCCCGCTGCGCCCGATCGCCGTGCCCTGACGGGCGACGTAGCCGGCGAGGTCCGGGTCGCGCCCGAGCAGCCACATGGCGATCGAGGCGTTGAGGCTCCCGGTGACCGGGTCCTCGTCGTGCCCGCTCCGGCCCGGGAAGAACGCCCGCACCTCGACGTCGGCGTCGGTGTCGTCGTCCCCGATCCGGCCGACGAGGCCGAGCTTGAGGTCGGGTGCCGACGAGAAGTCGGGTTCGACCGCGAGCACCGTGGCGGCGTCGGCCAGCTCGACCGCGATCCACCCCGGGCCGTTGTCGGCCCAGACCGCATCGACGATCGCGACGCCGAGCACGCGCTCGAGGGTCGCGTGCAGCTCGTCGTCGACCGGGCCCGACCGGACGAGGGGCGGCGCCGCGAAGGCAAGCCGATCGCCGTCGGTCCGGATCGTCACCAACCCGGCACCGCATTCCTGGACGACGCGACCGGACGTCGCCGGGACACCGCCGTGGTCGAGCCACGCCCGACACGAGCCGAGCGTTGGATGGCCGGCGAAGGGCAGCTCGACGGTCGTCGTGAAGATCCGGACGCGGTAGTCGGCCGCGGGATCGGTCGGGGCCAGCAGGAACGTCGTCTCGGACAGATTCGTCCAATTCGCGAAGCGTGCCATGTCGGCGTCGGTGATCCCGTCGCCGTCGACCACGACGGCCAGCGGGTTGCCGTGGCAGGCGCGGTCGGTGAACACGTCGGCCTGGACGAAGCGGCGCTGCATGCCCGCCACTGTGGCATGACCGTCCCGATGCGGGACGACCCGATTCAGCGCATGTTGCGGGCGGTCACGTCGCGTTGGCTGACCTCGACCAGCTCACCGGCGCGCACCTCGTACGACACGACGTGGTCGACCTGGTGCCCGCCGGAACGCGCCCTGCCGGTCACGACGTCGAGCTCGGTCCCGTCGACGACCGGGACGAGCGCGACGGCGCGGAAGCCGTCGTCGGTGCCCGGCGACGAGCGCTTGTCCTCGCGCAGCAGGAGCCCCGAGTCCCAGACCCAGACGTCGTCGACGCTGACGAAGCGGCAGCGATGACTCGTGCGCGACTTCGAGACGAGCCCACCCGGGCACACGATGACCTCGCCCTCGACCCACGGGAGCACCCCGAGCCCGTCGCGCCCGAAACCGATCTCGAACGCTCTCGCGATGATCGCGTCCTGGTCGCCGCTCGTGATGGCACGTTCGATCTGGACCTGGCGGACCGCTTCGGCGACGTGGTGCAGCTCGTCGGTCGTCATGCCACGCAGCGAGTCGACGAGCTGTTCCGGATTCGTCACGCGACCAGGATGCTGGCTACCGTCCGGAACGCAACACGAGTTGTGCCATCCGACCGAGATTTGGGGGTTCATCATCATGAGAACACGAGCCGCGGTGCTGCGCGAAGTGGGTCAGCCCTGGAGCGTCGAGGAGATCGAACTCGATCCGCCCAAGCGGGGAGAGGTGCTCGTGAAGCTCGCTGCGTCGGGCATGTGCCACTCGGACGAGCACGCGTACGACGGCCACATCGCGGGCCTCGTCCCCGGGCCGCCGATGATCGGCGGCCACGAGGGCTCGGGCGTCGTGCAGGAGGTCGGTGAGGGCGTCGACTGGCTCGAGCCGGGCGACCACGTCATCTTCGGTTTCATCCCCGCCTGTGGCCGCTGCCCGTCGTGTGCCTCCGGCCACTCGAACCTGTGCGATCAGGCGGCCACCTTCACCGAGGGCACCCAGATCCTCGACGGCACGTCCCGTCATCACACCCTCGACGGCCAGGACGTCGGCCTGATGTGCCTGCTCGGTACCTTCGCCGAGCACACGGTCGTCAACGAGGCGAGCGTCATCAAGATCGACAAGGACTGGCCGCTCGACAAGGCGTGCCTGCTCGGGTGTGGCGTCGTGACCGGCTGGGGCTCGGCGGTCTACACGGGCGAGGTCGGCCCCGGTGACTACGTCGCCGTGGTCGGCTGCGGCGGCATCGGCTCGAACGCCATCCAGGGCGCCAAGATGGCGGGAGCCCGCGTGGTCGCCGCGATCGATCCCGTCGAGTTCAAGCGCGAGAAGGCGATGGAGTTCGGCGCCACCCACACGTTCGCGTCGATCGAGGAGGCGCAGGCGGCACTCGAGGACGTCACGTGGGGACGCGGGTTCGATCAGGTCATCATGACGATGGGCACCGGCGACGGTGACACCCTCGGCCAGGCGTTCAACCTGGGTGGCAAGCGTTCGAAGATCGTGGTCACCAACCTCCACTCGACCTCCGAGGGCACGATGGCGATCCCCGGCATCATGCTGACGATGTTCGAGAAGCAGCTGCGTGGGTCGCTCTTCGGCGGCGCCAACATCCGCAAGGACATCCCGCAGCTGTTCGAGCTGTACCTCCAGGGTCAGCTCAACCTCGACGACCTCGTCACCAAGACGTACACCCTCGACCAGGTCAACGAGGGCTACGAGGCGATGCGCAACGGCGAGAACATCCGCGGCGTCATCCTCTTCGACTGAGCGTCGATGGACATCGCAGGGCTGGTCGGGCGGCTCGGAACAGCCGTCGTCGGCCGCCGGCGCGAGATCGAACTCGTCGTCGCGGCGCTGGCCGCCGACCGCCACATCCTGCTCGAGGGGCCACCCGGGACGGGCAAGTCGACGTTGCTGCGTGCCATCGCGCACGAGCTCGGCGTGGGCTTCGAGTTCGTCGAGGGCAACGCCGAGCTCACCCCGGCGCGCCTCGTCGGGCACTTCGATCCGGCGCGGGTCATCGCCGACGGGTATCAGCCCGACGTGTTCGTCGACGGCCCGCTCGTGCGGGCGCTGCGGGCGGGTTCGCTGCTCTACATCGAAGAGCTCAACCGTGTCCCCGAAGAGACGCTCAACGTGCTCGTCACCGTCATGAGCGAGCACGAGACCGAAGTTCCCCGTCTCGGCAGGATCGCGGCGGCCGACGGCTTCCGGCTCGTCGCGGCGATGAACCCGTTCGACGCGGTGGGCACGGCGCGCATCTCGGCGGCGATCTACGACCGGATGTGCCGGCTCGCGGTCGACTACCAGACGGCAGCCGACGAGTGCGACATCGTCGAGCGCCGTGCCGGGGCGTCGCCCCTCGGCGAGCGGGCGGTCGAGCTCACCCGGCGCACACGGGCGCATCCCGATCTGCGCACCGGGTCGTCGGTCCGCGGCGCGATCGATCTCGTCGCGACGGCCACGACCCTCGCCATGGTCCGCGCGTCCGACATCGTGTCGCCGAACGTCACGCTCGACGCGACGCTCGTCGCGCTGAGCGGCCGGGTCCGGGTGCGCGACGGCTCGAACCGCACGGCGGAGGACGTCCTGCGCGAGATCTGGGCCGAGGTGTTCGAGCCGACGCCCGAGCTGACCGATACGGGAAAAGCGACGGCCCCGGAGGGGGCAGCGACGTAGCGCCACCGCCGGTGGCGAGCGGTGCCGCGGCCGATCAGATCATCGACGAGGCCCGCCGGACCACGACGTCTCGCCGCCAACTGCTCCGCGACGACCAGTTCGCCGACATCTCGCCCGACGTCGGTGAGATCGACGAGCAGGCCCTGCAGGAGCGGTTCGAGGCCGATCCCGATGCGGTCCTCGGATTGTTGGCGACGATGACGTCGGCCACCGATGTCGAGCTGCGCGGACTCGCCAAGCGGCTCGCCGCACAACTGTTCCTCGATCTCGCCCGAACGCGGCCGACCGGGGGGCGGGGGATCGGCCGCCTCGCCACGACCCGCTATCGGCCCGACGGCGACATCGATCTCGACGCCAGCTTCGACGCACTGGTCGACTCGCACGCGAGCGGCGAGGCGGTCGATCCCGAGCGCCTGCGCGTCCAGCGGTGGGCGACACCGACGACGGCCTGGTGCCTGCTCGTCGACCGGAGCGGTTCGATGCACGGTGAGCCGGTCGCGACGGCGGCGATGGCCGCGGCGGCGGTGGTGTTGCGGGCCGAGGGTGAGTACGCAGTGCTCTCGTTCGGCCGCGAGGTCGTCGCCTGCGCAGCGATGTGGGAGCACCGCGACCCCGACGACGTGATCGATCGCGTGCTCGCGCTGCGCGGTCACGGCACGACCGACGTGGCGGCGGCGCTGCGGGCAGCCCACGGCCAGTTGCTCGCGTCGGGAGCGCAGCGCCGGGTGGCGATCCTGCTCTCCGACTGCCGAGCGACCGAGCCGGGCGACGTCGCCGGCGCCGCACGTGCGCTCGACGAACTGGTCGTCATCGCCCCCGACGGCGACCACGTCGAGGCGGCAGCGCTCGCGGAGTCGGTCGGCGCCCGGTGGACCACCGTCACCGGTCCGAGCTCGATCGCCGCGGCGATCGACCGGGTCGTCAACGCCCGCTGAACGTCAGTTGCAGACGATGTCCGATGGCGGCGCGATGCCCGTGGCGTTCGAGTCGACCGCGACCGCGGGGAGGGTGGTGGTCGTGGCGTCGGACCCGGTGAACGGCCCGTCGTCGGACGAATCGTCCGGTGAGTCGTCGGTCGTGGGCACGGTCGTCGTGGTGGCCGAGACGGTGGTGCGGGACGCCGCCGTCGTGTCGTCGTCGGTCTCGTCGGGGTCGGGGGCCGACGCGATCGTCGCCTCACCGCGGAAGACCGACAGGATCGCCGCCGTGTTCTCGTTGTCGATCCGGGGCAGGAGGACGTCCTCGCCGGCGGGCGTGATCTCGGAGCGTCCGTCGATCCGGAACGTGCTCAACGAGGCCGGGTCGAGCGCGCGCAGGGTGTTCGCGAACTCGAGCATCCGGCGCAGCGTGAGCTCGGTGTCGGTGACGACGTAGCTCGAGTTGGCCGAGATGAGCGCACTCGCCACGTCCGGTGAGTAGAGGCGGTCGTTGATCACCTTGGTGACCGTGCGGCGGAGGAAGTCCTGCTGGCGCGCGATGCGGCCGAGGCCGGAGGTGCCGTCGGTCTTCCAGTTGCCGCTACCGGGCGGGTCCTCGTAGTCGTAGTGGCGCGAACGCACGTAGGCGAGCGCGGTGTCGCCGTCGAGGTTGACGCACCCGGTCTCGGCGATGACGAGCCCGCTCTGTTCGTCCTTGGCCGGGTACTCGAACGGCACGGTGACGCCACCGACGGCGTCGACGATCTGACGGAAGGCGCAGAAGTCGATCTGCACGTAGTGGTCGATCGGTACCCCGAAGTTCTTGTTCAGGGTGTTGATGAGCCGGGTCGGGTCGTTGCGTTCGTAGGCCTCGTTGATGCGGCCCTTGCGGCCACCGGGCAGGTCGACGTACAGATCGCGCGGGAACGACAGGATCGCGACCTGGTTGGCGACCGGATTGACCCGCCACACCATGATCGTGTCGGATCGTTCACCGATCGACGCCCGATCGCCGATGGTCGGGTCGTCCTGGTTGTCGCACGCGCCGTTGTCGGCGCCGGTGATCAGGAAGTTCGCGGCATCGGGTTCGGCGAGCTCGATCGTGGTCGTCGAGGCGACCTCACCGGGCTCGAGCGCGGCGAGCGTCGTCGTCGTCTGGCCGGGGAGCAGCACGTCGGTCGACCCGGCGTCGACGTCGAACGCCTCGGATGCGTCCTGGACGACGACGAGATTGCGCTGGGAGATCACCCATTGGCCGACGGCGAGCGCACCGGCGGTCGCGAAGCACGAGACCGCACACAACAGCACGAAGACGAACGTCAGGCGCTGTGGCCACGTGCGACGACTGCTCAGGGACATGAGCCGGTCAGCGTACCGCCGCCGGGCGCGGTGTTCCGGGCGGCCGTTCGGCTACGGGAGGACGACGACCTTGGTGCCGATCGGTGTCCAGTCCCAGATCCACTGGGCGTCGGGCGTCGCCTGACGGACGCAGCCGCCCGAGAGTGCCTGCCCGAGCTGCGACTCGCTCTGGAGTCGTGCGCCGGTGCGGTTGTTGGTCGGGATCTCGTGGAAGCCGATGTTGTCACCGTCCGGGCCCTTGGTGAACCGCACCATGTACCGCCAGCAGATGTGGGGGTTGTTGATGTTGCAGGTGAAGCCGGAGCGGGAGAACACGCTGTAGGTGCCCGGGGTCGGTTGGTTCCAGGTGGACCGGCCCGACACGAGGTGCGTCTTCGCGACCGTGCCGTCGGCCTCGACGGCCCAGACCCGCATCGGCAATGACTTGCGATAGACGACGCGGCGCCCCTCGCCCGAGCCCGCCGGGAGCATCCACTCGGGCGGCACGGGGATCGTGGTGGTCGTGGTCGTCGTCGGCGGCGGCCGGGTCTCGGCGACCTGGATCGCCTCGCCGCGCGACGGCCGCGCCGCGACGGGGTCGGGCACCTCGACGACGAGCAGCGGCGGCAGCGTGGTCGTGGTGGTGGTCGTGGTGGTGGTCGTGGTCGTGGTGGCGACCGTCGTCGTGGTGGCGACCGTCGTCGGTGAGGTCGCGTTGGCGATCATCGGTGACGTCTCACTCGTGATCGCACAGGGTTCGGTCGTGGTCGAGCTCGAACTCGTGGTCGAACTCGAACTCGTCGTCGAACTCGAACTCGTCGTCGAACTCGAACTCGTGGTCGTCGTGTCGCAGGCCGCGTCGGACGGGGTGTCTGCGTCTGCGACACCGACCATCACGGAGACCAGCAGCGCGATCCCCGTGACCGATGCTGCGACGGTCCGACCCAACATTGACCGCATAGAAGTCCCACGCTACCCCGGCGGTGACCCCCGATGGCGTCGCGAACACCGTTATCTGTCAGCTCAGCCCAGGTGGGCGAGCGCCTGCTCGGCGGCGGCGAGATCGGCCTCGGCATCCGCGAGCAGGCGGCGCGTCTGGTCGACGACCTCGGGAGCGGCGTTGTTCACGAAGCCGTCGTTGCCGAGCCGCCCGCGGAACCCGGCGATCTGCTTCGTCTTGCCGTCGATGACCTTCTGCAGGCGCGCCCGCTCGGCGTCGAGGTCGACGTCGTCCACGAGCCCCGACACGAGCAGCTCGGAACCCTCGAAGGTGATCGGGCTCGCGATCTTCGGTCGCTCGGCACCGATCGCATGGACCTCGGCCAGACCGCACAGGACCTCGACGATGCCGTCGACCGAGTCGATCAGCTCGCGGACCGCTGCGGGCGCGTGCAGCTCGATCTGCTTCTTGGGCGGCACGTTCTTGGCGCCGCGGAGGCCTCGGATCCGGCCGATCAGGTCGTCGGCACGAGCGAAACGGTCGATGATCGCCTCGTCGACGACGGAAGCGTCGGCCACCGGCCAGGCCGCCGCGGCGAGCAGCTCGGACGTCGGCAGCGCGAGTCCGCCGACGTCGCCGCGCCGGGCCCCGGACACGTGGGGCCACAGCGTCTCGGTCACGAACGGACAGACCGGGTGCATCACACGGAGCACCGCATCGAGCACGTTGGCCAGGACGACCTGCTGCTCGGGGTCGTCGTCGATCGTCGGCTTGACGATCTCGAGGTAGCGATCGCACACGTCGTGCCACACGAAGTCGTACAGCACGTCCGCATACGTGTTGAACTGGTAGCCGGCGATCGCCTCGTCGAGCCGGTCGACCGTCTGTGCCAACCGGGCGACGATCCAGCGATCGGCGACGGGTCGGTTCGCCAGTTCGACCGGGTGATCGAGCGGGCTGGTGTCGCCGAGCCGCCGGAGCGCGAAGCGGGTGGCGTTCCAGAGCTTGTTCGCGAAGTTGCGCCCGAGGTCGAACTTCGACGACGTGTTCCGGGCGAGCGGCAGGTCGTCGGTCGGCTCGACCAGACCGGCGGCGACGCCGTAGGCCGACACCATCTGCTTCGACGGATCGGACGGCGACGACTGGATCGGTGCCGCCACGGTGTGGCCGGCCGGCGTCGTCACGTACTCGGGCTCGAAGGTCTCGCTCGTGTACGGATCGATCATGTCGACCGGCATGCGGACGTCCTGGGTGTCGGTCGTCATCTGGACGAGCGCGAACCGCATCGCGTCGGCGCCGTGGCTGTGGATGATGTCGCGCGGGTCGACGCCGTTGCCGAGGCTCTTCGACATCTTCTGACCGTGACCGTCCTGGACCATGGCGTGGATGAAGACGTCGTCGAACGGCAGACGGCCGTCGAGGAAGTAGCGGTTGAACATGACCATCCGGCTGACCCAGAGGGTGATGATCTCGCGCGCGGTCGACAGCACCGAGGTCGGGTTGAAGCAGTCGAGCAGCCCGATCGTCTCCGGGTGGTCCTCGGGCCACGGCCAGCCCATCGTGCTCATCGGCCAGAGGCCCGACGAGAACCACGTGTCGAGCACGTCCGGGTCGCGGTGGTAGCCCTCGCGCTCGAGATCCTCGACGAGCTCGTGGTAGGAGATCGTGTGCGCTTCGCGGTCGATTCGCCGCAGCGTCGACGCCGGCGGCAGGCACACGGCTTCTTCGATCTCGGTCTCGGTGGTGCGGCGCACGAGATGCCGTGCGCCCGCCTGGGTCCACCGGCTCTCGATCAACACCGCATCGTCGACGTCGTGGCCGTCGAGCGCGGCGACGATCGCGTCGCCGGCGTCGTCGACGTGCACGAGCCGGATCCAGACCGGGATCTGGTGGCCCCACCAGAGCTGGCGGCTGATACACCAGTCGCGGATGTTGTCGTGCCACTGGTAGTAGGTGCGGGCGTAGCGGTCGGGGTAGAAGCGCAGCTCGCCGTCGCCGGTCGTGTCGGTGCGCTCGGCCACGCCGTCGGGCAGCTCGGCGATCTGGTCGGCGACCTGGGCGCGCAGCGCGCTCCCGCGCAGGCGGTCGTCGGTGACCCGCACGTACCACTGGTCGGAGAGCCACGGCTCGACGGGGACGTGGCTGCGGTACGAGTGTCCGACCGAGTGGGTGTAGTCGCGCACGTGGTCGAGCAGGCCGTGCGCCTCGAACCAGGTGACGACCGCTCGGCGCGCGTCCTCGCGGGACAGGCCGACGAACGGTCGCGCCTCGTCGGACACGTCGTCCCAGCCGTACTGGTCGGAGATCGCCCCGTCGGGACCCATCACGTTGATGACGTCGAGGTCGTGGCGGAGCCCGATCTCCCAGTCGTTGGTGTCGTGGGCCGGGGTCACCTTGAGGAAGCCGGATGCGAACTGGGCCTTGGCGTCGGACGACTCGGGATCGGCCATGACCACGTAGTCGTCGGCGACGATCGGGATCTCGCGACCGACGATCGGGAGCACCACGGTGCGACCGACCAGCGCTGCGGCGCGGGGATCGTCGGGGTTCACGGCGACGGCGGTGTCGCCGAGCATCGTCTCGGGGCGCGTGGTGGCGACCGTCACGTGATCGGTGCCGTCGGCGAGCGGTTCGGCGAGTGGATAGCGCAGGTACCACATGTGGCCGTGCACCTCCTCCATCTCGACCTCGTCGTCGGAGAGGGCCGTGCGGGTGACCGGGTCCCAGTTGACGAGCCGCTTGCCGCGGTAGATCAGGCCGTCGCCGAACAGCTCGTAGAACGCGTGCTGGACGGCGGTCGCGCACATCTCGTCCATGGTGAACCGCGTGCGTGCGTTGTCCGTCGAGGCGCCCATCTCGGCCAGCTGGTCGAGGATCACGCGCTCGTACTCGTCCTTCCACTCCTGGGTGCGAGCGACGAACGCGTGACGGCCCATGTCGAGCCGCTTGACGCCCTCGGCGAGCAGGCGCTTCTCGACGACGGTCTGGGTCGCGATGCCGGCGTGGTCGGTGCCGGGCATCCAGAGCGTCTCGAAGCCGCGCATCCGGTGGTAGCGGATCAGGACGTCCTGGAGCGTGTTGTTGAGCGCGTGCCCGAGATGGAGCGCGGCGGTGACGTTGGGCGGTGGGATGACGATCGAGTACGTCGGGACGTCGTCGGCCACGGGTTCGGCATGGAACACGTCGGACGCGGCCCACGCGGCGCGCACGCCGGGCTCGGCGTCGGCCGGCACGTAGGCCGGGGGCAGCTCGGTACGTTCGGTGGTACTCATGCGAGCACTCAGGCTAGAGGTTGGGGCTCCTGATGACCGCTGACGTTGCCGCCGGCTCGGGTCGGTCGCGGAGGTGATCGGGCGTCAGACGAGGGATTCGTAGATGGCCATCGTCTTCTGCGCGGCGACGTCCCAACCGAAGTGGTCGATGGCGCGTCGCCGGCCCGCTGCGCCCATCGCGGCAGCGGCGGCGGGGTCGCGTACCACCGCGTTGACCGCGTCGGCGAGGTTCGCCTCGAACTCGGCGGGGGCGTCCGCGTCGTAGTGCACGAGCGAGCCGGTCTCGCCCGGCACGACGACGTCGGGGATGCCGCCGACGTCGCTCGCCACGACGGCGGTCTCGCACGCCATGGCCTCGAGGTTGACGATGCCGAGCGGTTCGTACACCGACGGGCACACGAACACCGTCGAGTGGGTGAGCACCTGGCGCACCTGTTCGCGCGGGAGCATCTCCGACACCAGGAAGACCCCGTCGCGGCGAGCGTGGAGTGCATCGATGGCGGCGTCGGTCTCGGCCTTCAGCTCGGGCGTGTCGGCGGCACCGGCGAGCAACACGACCTGCACTTCGGGATCGAACGCGAGCGCGGCGCGCAGGAGGTGCGGCACACCCTTCTGGCGCGTGATCCGGCCGACGAACACCGCCGACGGGCGGTCGAGATCGACCCCCAACCGGTCGAGCACCGAGGTGTCCGGGTCGGGTGCGTAGAAGTCGGTGTCGATGCCGTTGTGGACGATGTGGATCTTGTTCTCGTCGAGCGACGGGTAGGCGTCGAGCACGTCGGCTCTCGATCCGTTGCTCACG
This sequence comes from Acidimicrobiia bacterium, assembly GCA_030425785.1. Lineage (GTDB taxonomy): Bacteria > Actinomycetota > Acidimicrobiia > Acidimicrobiales > Ilumatobacteraceae > Ilumatobacter. The sequence goes on from JAUHYJ010000010.1 coordinate 16,616, forward strand.
GCGATCACGGCGTCGGCGGCCTCGTACGCGGTCCGCTCGGCCCACGACGACACCCGATAGCCGCCGCCGAGCTGTTCGGCCTTCCAGGGCCGGTGCGGCTCGAGCGAGTGTGACGTCACGACGTGCGGGATGCCGTGCAGCAGCTTCGACAGGTGGCCGCCCATGTTGGCGTACCAGGTGTGGGAGTGGACGATGTCACAGTCGCCCGTCTGGTCGGCCATCGCCAGATCGGCGGCGAGGGTTCGGAGCGCCGCGTTGGCGTCGGCGAGGAACGGCTCGTGCTCGGAGTGCGCCGTGGCCCCCGGCCGCGGCTCGCCCATGCAGTGCACGTCGACCTCGGCGAGCTCGACGAGTTCTCGGACGAGGAAGTCGACGTGCACCCCGGCGCCGCCGTAGACGTCGGGCGGATACTCGCGAGTGAGGATCCCGATCCGCATGCCAGCGAGCGTACCGCTCCGCCCGGGACGGAGCGGCGTGGCTACTTCAGGAACTTGCTCGTCGTGTTGTCGGCGAGCACCTTGCCGCCGGTCTGACACGTCGCGCAGTAGTTGACGGTGTAGCCGGAGTACTCGACGGCGCGGACCTCGTCGCCGCACACCGGGCACGGCTCGCCGGCCCGGTGGTGCACGCCGCCCGGGCGATCCTTCGACGAGCTCATGTCCGGCCGCGACCGCTCGTACGCGAGCCCGTCGTCGATGGCGGCGCCGATCGCGGCCACGAGTCGCTCGGCGCCGTCGAGCCCGAGCCGGCCCGTCATGGCGAACGGGCTGAGCTGTGCCCGGTGGCAGATCTCGTTGGCGAGCCGTCGACCGAGCCCGGCGATCATGCGTTGGTCGCGGAGGAACCCGTGGATGCGCTGGTTCTTGAGCTCGAGTCGCTCGACGAGCTCGGGCGCGGTGATCGTGGCCGCCTCGGGGCCGAGCACGTCGAGCGGCGGGGTCGTGAGCGCGTCGCCCGGGGGCAGCGCCCAGATGCCGGCGCGACGCTCGGTGCCCGCTTCGGTGAGGAGCAGCGCCGGGCCCTCGGCGAACACGAACCGGGCCTGGCCGCCGCGCGGCTTGGCCGCTTGCTTCTCGTCGACCAGCAGGCGACCGCCCTGCATGAGGTGGACGGCGAACACGACCGGCTCGAACTCGACGAGGAGATACTTGCCGCGACGCCCCACCCGCTGCAGCGCCGACCCGTAGGCGTCGTCGGGCGCCGGGAGCGCCGTCTTGAGCGCCGTGAACTTGAGGAGCTGCAGCTTCGTCAGGACGTGACCGGCGAACTGCTCGGTGAGCCGCTCGGCGTGGGCCTCGACCTCGGGCATCTCGGGCACGTCGGGACCCTCACTCGTACCGGGTGCGTGCTCGAACCGACGCGAAGACGGCGTCGAGGGCGCCGAACACGGGTTGGGCGTCCATGAGCTTCTGGGGGTCGCCCTGGATGGCGATCTTGCCGGTGACGAACGCCTCCTGGGCGTTCATCGCCCCCGTGGCGACGGCGACGGCCGTCGCCCAGCCCTGCTGCATCCGGACGTCTTCGGGGTCGGCGGCTCCGGCGCCGAAGGTGGCCTCGCCGTCGCCGACCTGGAGGTGGTACACGACGGTGTCCTCGGGGCCGTCCGTCACGACCTGGGTCACACCG
>JAUHYJ010000508.1 GCA_030425785.1 Acidimicrobiia bacterium
GATGGCCGAGACATCATGGCCATCTACCAGGCGTTTTATAGTGCCCCAGGCAGGGATCGAACCTGCGACGCACGGTTTAGGAAACCGACGCTCTATCCACTGAGCTACTGGGGCCTCGATCCGTCGAGCGAATCGACCGGCAACGCTACCGCTCAGCTCCGGGGGCGGGATCAGCGCCGGTGCAGCATCCAGACGTAGGCGCGTGGTTGGCCGGTGTTCCACGCCGCCTCGTCCTCGGGTCGGGCGCGAACGAATCCGGCAGCCGTGTAGCAGCGGATCGCCGACTGGTTGTCGGGGACCACGCGCAACGTCGCGACCGGGTGGAGCTCGTGGGCGCGGGCGACGAGGGCCTCGACGAGCGTCCGCCCGACGCCCCGACCGCGCTCCGTCGGTGCCACGATCAGGTGGGCGAGTTCGGCCTCGTCCTCGTCGGCGTCGAGCCAGATCTCGCCGTAGGCCACCGGCCGCGCCGTGTGCTCGTCGGTCCCGACCACTACCTCGACGTCATCGGCGGCCGCCCAGGCGACCACCGTGGCCGGATCGACCCGGTCGAGCCCGCACCAGCGCAGCGTTTCGTCGCCCGGGGTCGCCCAACCGGCGATCACGTCGGCGTGAGACGCGTCGAAGGGCACCAGCCGCATGCCGGCATCGTGCCACGTGCTCGGTGGTGCTGGACGATGTCGGGCCGACGTGCGACGCTGGCGGCTTGGACGACACCGGCCGGCCCTCCGAGCAGCCCGCATCACCGACGGCGGGGGGCTCCCGCGCCCTCCGGCTCCCCAGCTATCGGGTGCTGCTGCTCGCCGCGCTCGGCCTGCTGGCGTTGCTCTGGATCGCACCGACGATCGCAGCGGCCGTCGCCGCGATCGACCTCGACGGCGTCGATCACCTGCCCTTCATCATCGGCCTGTTCGTCGTGCTCGACGCCGTCATCCCGGTGTTCCCGAGCGAGTCGCTCATCACCACGGCCGCGAATCTCGCCGCGCAGGACGGTTCGAGCATCGAGCTCTGGAAGGTGGCGCTCGCGGGCGCCGTCGGCGCGACCGTCGGCGACTCGATCCTCTACTGGCTCTCCCGGACGGTGCTGCGGTCGTCGATGTCGCGCCAGGTCGATCGGCTCCAGCAGAACGAGAAGGTGGCGCGCTCGATGGAGGTCATGAGCACGACCGCACCGACCCTGATCGTGTTCGGTCGGTTCGTACCCGGCGTGCGCTTCCTGATCGGTGCCACCATGGGGTTGACCCGCTACCCGTACGGCCGCTTCCTGGTGTGGGATGCGATCGGCGGGGCGTTCTGGTCGGGGTACACGGCGTTCTTCTCGTACCTCGTGGCGAGCGTGATCAGCGACCAGCCCCTGCTGTCGATCGCGGCGTCGGTCGTCGTGACCACGGCGCTGCTCGGCCTGCTGTACCGGCCGCTCAAGCAGCACTGGGAGGCCACGGCCCCGATCGACTCGGCGCTGTCGACTCCGACGGCGACCGACGTCGGCTGAACCCCCGTCAGCGCCTCAGGACAGGATCGCGAGCCCGTCACCGAGCACCTTGGCGCCGAGGACGACGAAGAGCACGCTCATCACCGTGGCGTTGTTCGCCATCAGCCAGGCCTTGGCCGCCGTGAGCGTCGGTTCGACCCGGTCGGCCGCGGCGAGGTAGGCCACCACCGGCACGATGATCGTGACCGACGCGATCAGGACGAACACGACCAGGCTGGCGATCTGGGCACCGTTCGAGCCGGCGGTGGCGCCGATCGTGGTCGCCGCCACGACCGTCAGACCGAGGTTCTTCGGGTTCGCCGCCGTGAGGACGACACCCATCCCGAACGCCTTCACCGCCGACAGGTCGTCGACCGCCGACATCCACGCCGGCAACTCCGGCTCGGCCCCCGGCGCCGGCCGACTGCGCCACTGCCGGACCGCCAGGACGAGCAGCAAGGCACCGACGATGAGCTTGAGCACGCCGCCACCGTCCGACTCGCCGTTCGCGCCCTCGAGATCGAGCGCCAACACGACGAGACCGACCCCGGTGAGCCCGACCAGCCAGCCGAGCAGGAACGCCACGCTGTTGCGAGCCGCGGCCGCCGAGAAGAGCATCAGGATGAGCGCGATCATCGGCACCGGGCTGATGGCGACACCGACCGCCGTACCGAGCGTCTGACCGATCGCAGCACCCATCAGCGCACTCCTCCTTCTCGCACGACACCGACGCCGGGTCGGACGGACTCAGTCTTGCAGATCGGTACACAGCGCCCGCTTGCGGAGCCGTCGCCGCTCTGCAAGAGTCGCGGCCGGTGAAGACGCCCGTGGGGGGTTCCTCGTGCTGATCGGCAGCGTCGAAGCCACGCTCGCGATCGTCTTCGGGGTCGTCGCGCTCGGACCGATCATCGCCGAGCGTCTGCACATCCCGGGGCTGGTGGGTCTGATCGCCGGCGGAGTGATCTTCGGACCGTTCGTGCTCGACTGGCTCGACGCATCGGGCCTGGTCGCCGAACTCGGCTCGATCGGCATCCTCATGCTGATGTTCCTCGCCGGGCTGTCGTTCGACATCCGGGCCTTCCTCGAGAACCGTCGGATGGCGATCCTCTACGGGCTGCTCGGCTTCTTCATCCCGTTCCTGCTCTCGGCGTTCGTCGTCGCCGGCCGCGACGACATCGAGACCCTCGGCGCGCTGCTGGTCGGTGCGATGTGGGCGTCGAACACGCTCGTCGCGTACCCCGAGGTCCAGGCGGCCGGCCTGCAGAGCACCCGCTCGGTCGGCGCCGCCGTGTCGGCCGGCGTGGTGGCCGACCTCATGTCGCTCACCGTCCTGGCGTTCGCGACCTCGACCGTCGTCATCGAGATCGAGCCGCGCGACCTTCCCTTCGGCGAGGGCCTCGCCGAGATCTTCGCCCCCGAGAGCGTCCAACCCAGCAACCCCGACCCCGCACTCCCCTTGTGGCTCGGGCTCCCGCTGCTCGCCGGCGTCTGTCTCTGGCTGCTCCCGATCGTGGCGCGCTGGTTCTTCGTGCGGGTCGGTCGCACCCGTCCGCAACGCGTGGTGTTCACGCTGGCGCTGATGGGCGCCGGCGCGATGGTCGCGCTGCTCGGCGGTATGGAGGGGCTGATCGGCGCGTTCCTGGCTGGCCTCGGCTTGAACCGGATGGTGCCGACCAACGGGCCACTCATGGAGCGCCTCGACTTCGTCGGGACGACCGTCTTCGTGCCCGTGTTCCTGGTGTCGATCGGACTGTCGATCGACCCCGTCCTCCTCGTCGACCTCGCCACGTTCGCCGTCGGCACGCTTGCAACCCTCAGCGTTCACTTCGACGACGCCATCGATGACGCACCGGTCAGCGACGACCGGACCTGGTCGGCGGTCCGCATGCGGAGGGCCACGGTCGCGGAGGCGCT
>JAUHYJ010000509.1 GCA_030425785.1 Acidimicrobiia bacterium
CCTCCTCGTCGCCGACGCACGTCGTCGACATCGCGAGCATCCGGCACCCGCCGCCGCCCCGGTAGGGCCGATGGCCACCAACAGCGACGTACACCATCGGAGCCATCTACGCTCTCGACATGGCCGGTGTGATCGTGCTCGAAGGGGGCGGCCCGTTCAGGGCCAACGACGACCTCGATCGTCGGATGCTCGCCGGCCGGCGAGCCGTCGTCCTGCCGACGGCGGATGCCTTCGAGACACCGGGCGATCTCGTCGCCGACGCCGAGGCCTGGGGTGACCGACTCGGCATCACCGTCGAGCCGCTCATGGTCCTGACGCGGCCCGACGCGAACGCCGATGCAGCGGCCGCGATCGACGCCGCCGACGCCGTCGTGCTGGTCGGCGACTCGCCCAATCACCTCCGCAGCGTGCTGCTCGGTACGCCCGTGTTCGCGGCGATCGAGGCGCTGGTGGCGCGTGACGGCGTGGTGCTCGGTGTCGGGCCCAGTGCCTCGGCGCTGTGCGACCCCATGACCGACCGACGCGGCGGTGCGTTCGCGCTCGGGCTCGGGCTCGTGCCCGGGATGGCGGTGATCACCGAGACCGAGTCGTGGTCACCCGATCTGCTCCATCGAGCGCACGAGCTCGCCGACGTCCCGCACGTCGACCTGCCGACCGGTGCCGCGATCGTCCGGACGGACGACGGCTGGGAAACGGTCGGTGACGCGACCGTCCACGGCGACCTGCCGACCTGACGACCGCCGGCGATCAGGCGGTGAGGAAGCTGCCCGGCTTCACCGTCATGAGGAACAGCGTGACGAGGATCATCAGCGAGATGATCGGACCGATCTTGTCGAGCTTCGCCGTCGCCGACGTGTCGCCGGCCGCGACGGCGCGCTCCGCGGGCAGCATGGCGCCGTGGAGCAGGCCGTTCGTCGCGACCCACAGCACGATGCTGAGCCAGAGCCATGCCTCGCCCCACCGCAGGTCGCCCATCGACACGAGCCCGAACCCGATCAGGCCCGTCAGCGCGAACGAGATCGCGTAGATCCGACTCGGTGCCTCGACCCGCTTGGCGAGCGCGACCACGTCACCGTCGGCGCGCTTCTGTTCGAAAGCGAACATGAGCGGATGCGCCACGGCGCCGCCCATCGCGATGATGACGGTGAGCACGTGGAGGAAGAGCACGATGTTGTAGCCGATGTCCCGGTACGCGGCGATGATCATGGTGTCGAACGTAGTCGACCTGCGCGTCGCCGGGCCGGGTCGTCCGCGGTCGTCAGCGCCAGGCGAAGACCGGTTGCTCGAGGTGATCGACGCGGGTGCCGGCATGCCCGAGGAGGGCGACCTGTCGGAACTGGTAGAGCACGGCGCCGGTCGGTGCGTGGATCAGGTCACGCCCGAGCGGCAACTGGATGACCGGGCGATCGCTCTCGGGGATCGCCACCTGCCGCGGCTCGCCGTCACGGAGTGCATGGAGACCGATCCGGTACAGCGCCAGGACCTCGGCGGGCTCCGGCCGCAGATCGGGGTCGGCGCCGCCCCACAGCACGACCGGGGTGATCACGTAACCCGAACGCGTGGGGTAGTCGTCGAGCCAGCCGACCACCGCCGACTCGTCGAGGGTGAGGCCGATCTCCTCGTCGACCTCGCGCAGCGCAGCTTCGATCGGCGTCTCGCCCGGGTCGAGGCGGCCCCCTGGCAGCGCCCACTGGCCGGCGTGGCGGTTCATGCGTGACGGCCGGCGGCACAGCAGGAACGCCGCCCCGCCGGCGACGCCGACCATCCGGCCGTCGAGCCCGACCGTCTCGCCCGGTACCTCGTCCATCGTCCAGTCGCCGTCGTCGTCGAGGTAGCTGTCGTCGTCGGCGAACAGCGGGTCGCCGTCGTGGCGTTCGGCGTCGCTGTCGACGAGCACGATCGCGACGGCTGCATGCTTGCGGTCGCCGAGGGCGTGCTCGACCCGGTCGTGGTCGGCGAGGCGCCGGGTCACGTCGTCACGGAACTCGTCGGAGTACTCGACGAACGGGCCGCTCATGTCCGCCACCCTGTCAGTCCCCGCCGCCTCGTGTCGACTCGGCGACCGGGGGAGCGAGGAACCGGATCAGCGGGACGGCCACGCCGACGGCGACCAGCTGAGCGGCGACGAACAACGGCGCCGACGCCGGCTCGATACCGGCGAACGTGTCCGACATCGTGCGGGCGATGCTGACCGCCGGGTTGGCGAAGCTCGTCGACGACGTGAAGTAGTAGGCGCCCCCGATGTAGGCGGCGACCGCGAACGGGATCGACCCGCGATGCCCGCGCCGCAGCGTCAGGAAGATGACCAGCAGCAGCCCGAGCGTGGCGACGACCTCGGCGAACACCAGGTTCGCCGACGATCGGTCGCGGGTCGACCACTCGACGGCGGGGAGGTCGAACATGACGTTCGCCACGATCACCCCGGCGATGCCGCCGGCCACCTGCGCGGCGACGTAGGCCGCGGCGGTCGCGGCATCGGTCGTGCGCAGCGCCAACTCGGTCAGCGTGACCGCCGGGTTCATGTGGGCGCCCGAGACCGGGCCGAACGCGACGATCAGCGCCGCGAGCGCGCCCGCCGTGGCCACGGCGTTCTGGAGCAGCTGCAGGCCGACGTCGTCGGCCAGGCGTTCGGCCATGATGCCGGAGCCGACCACGCCGATGAGGAGGAAGGCGGTCGCGGTGAACTCCGCGACCGACCGTCGGAGGCGTTCGTGCGTCACGCCGGCGCGTGCTGATCGCCGAGTGCGAGCCGGAGCGCGGCGAGGCGATCGTCGCGCAGACGGAACCACGCCCACTTGCCGCGCTGGTCGCGTTCGAGCAGCCCGGCGTCGGTGAGGAGCTTCAGGTGGTGGCTCGTCGTCGGCTGCGACTTGCCGATCGCTGCGGGCAGGTCGCACGCGCAGATCTCGCCTCCCGGCGTCGTCGCGATCATCGAGACCATCTTCAGCCGCGCCGGATCGGCGAGTGCCTTGAGCTGGATCGCGAGCTGATCGGCCTCGTCGTCGGTGAGGGGTGCCTCGTACACGCAGCAGCCGGGTGCGCAGGGGTCGCCGTCGTCGTTCACGAGAACATATTGACAGATGTCGATGCGTCTGGCAAGATGGCCGAACACATCGACGTTCATCGATGTGAACGATGCCCCGTCACCCGAACCATCGACCGAAATCCACCGACCCGACCCCCACCGACCCCAACCCCCACCGACCCCAAACCCCACCGACCGAAAGGAACCCCTGTGCGACTCCAACTCGCCCTCAACGTGGCCGACCTCGACGAGGCGATCGCGTTCTACTCGACCATGTTCGCCACCGACCCGTACAAGGTGAAGCCCGGCTATGCGAACTGGGAGATCGCCGATCCGCCGCTCAAGCTCGTCGTGTTCGA
>JAUHYJ010000510.1 GCA_030425785.1 Acidimicrobiia bacterium
GCCGAACGGCATCGACCCGTGCCCGGGCGTGCCGCGCACCCGCAGGCGCCTCCAGGCGACCCCCTTCTCCCCGACGATCACCCCGACCGTGCGGTTGCCCTCGGCGCCGCTGTGGAGGCCGCCGGACTCGGTCAGCAGGTAGTCGCACCGGATCGCGTCGGCGTGGTGGTCGGCGACCCAGCGGGCGCCGTGGGCGCTGCCGGCCTCCTCGTCGGCGACGGCGAAGTAGAGCAGGTCGCCCTTCGGGCGGAAGCCGCGCTGTGCGAGCTCGCGGAACACGACCGCCATCGACGACGTCAGGTTCAACATGTCGACCGCGCCGCGACCCCAGACCTCCTCGTATCCCTCGGGGCTGGTGATCAGCTCACCGCCGAACGGGTCTTCGCGCCATCCGTCGGGGTTCACCGGCACGACGTCGGTGTGCCCCATCAGGCACAGCGACGGCGCATTCGGGTCGGTGCCGGGGATCCGGGCGACGAACGACTCGCGGTCGGGGGACGGCCCCCAGCGCTCGATGTCGACACCGGGTACGTCGACGACCTGTTGGAGGACATCGGCATTGCGGGTCTCGTGGCCCGAGTCGGCGGCGCCGTCGTTCACGCACTGGTTGCGGATCAGGGTCTGCAGCAGCTCGACGGTCTGCCCGGTCAGATCACTCGCCATCACCCGAGTCTGACAGCCCGCGGCGCGCACGCGAGACTCGCGCCATGACAACCATCGAGGGCCAGGTCGACGACGGATTCGGGGCGGTTGCGGACGCGTTCCGGACCAACTTCGACGAGCGGGGCGAGCTCGGCGCCGGGTTCTGCCTGTACGTCGACGGGCGATGCCGGGTCGACCTGTGGGGCGGTGTCGCCGACACCGCGAGCGGCCGACCATGGACCGACGACACCTTGCAGCTCGTCTTCTCGACCACGAAGGGCATCGCGGCGACGGCGATCGCGATGGCGGTACAGGCCGGCAAGCTCGCCTACGACGACAAGGTGGCCGACCACTGGCCCGAGTTCGCGGCCGCCGGCAAGGGCGAGCTCACCGTCGGCGAGGTGCTGAGCCACCAGGGCGGCCTGATCGCCGTCGACGCCGAGCTCGACTTCGACACGATCATGCAGGTCACGCCGGTCGTCGAGGCGCTCGCCGCGCAGGCGCCGCTGTGGCCGCTCGGCGACGGCCACGGCTACCACGCGCTGACCTACGGCTGGCTCGCCGGCGAGATCCTGGCCCGCGCCGACGGGCGCCGGATCGGGCAGTTCGTGCAGGACGAGATCGCCGGGCCGCTCGGGCTCGACATGTGGATCGGCCTGCCCGAGTCCGAAGAGGAGCGTGTGTCGACCCTCGAGCTCGCCCCGCCGCCGAGCGATCCGGCGGCGCTCGAGCTGATGATGAAGGTGATGGCGCCGGGATCGAACGGGTACCGCGCCCTGTCGCTCGACGGGCAGATCCGGCTCATGCCCGAGAACCACTTCAACACCCGCGCCCTGCACGCGACCGAGATGCCGGGCGCGAACGGCATCACGAACGCCCGCTCGCTCGCCCGCATGTACGCGGCGACGATCGGCGAGGTCGACGGTGTCCGCCTGCTCGACCACGACACGATGCAGGCGGCACGCACCGAACGGTCGTCGGGCCCCGACCTCAGCCTGGTCGTGCCGACCCGGTTCGGTGCGGGGTACTGGCTGCACGGGGAGGCACAGCCGATGATCCAGGACGGATCGTTCGGACATCCGGGCGCCGGCGGTTCGCTCGGGTACGCGAACCCCGAGCTCGGCATCGCCTACGGCTACGTCATGAACCAGATGGGCAGCGGCCTCACCGGCGACCCGCGCAACCTCGCGCTGAGCGAGGCCGTGCTCGCCGCCTGCGGCTGACTGCGCCGACCGGGCGAACCGACCTGTCGAGCCGTCGGGAACCGAACGAGCGTGCCGTGACTCTGACGGGTATCCATGAGCACGGCAGAGATCCCGCTCACGCCCCTGACGAGGGCCAGGTCGCCCCGTGAGACGACCGCATCGTCCGGCGGCGCGGCCATGACCTTCGAGGAGCTCTACCAGACGCAGTATCGACCGATGCTGCGGGTGGCCCACGCGCTCGTCGACACGCCCGAGCGCGCCGAGGAAGTCGTCCAGGACAGCTTCGCGGCCGTCTACGAGCGGTTCGGGCGGCTCGATCATCCGGCCGCGTACCTGCGCACCACGGTGCTGAACGGGTGCCGCCGGGTCCTGCGACGGCGGATGCTGCTGCGCCGCCAGCCGATCCCACCGGGCGAGGACGGCGCGCTCGGGTTCAACCACGTCGTCGACGCGATCCGTCGGCTGCCCCACAAGCAGCGGTCGCTGATCGTGCTCCGGTACGACCTGCAGCTCACCGACGCCGAGATCGCGGAGACCCTCGGCATCCCGATCGGCACCGTGAAATCAGGTCTCCACCGCGCGATCGCCGCGCTGCGAGAGGAGTTGGCGCCATGACCGACCCGAACCATCCCGAACGCCGTCCCGACGAATCGATCGAGTTCGAGTTCGGCGACATCGAGTACCGCTCGGCCGGTCGCGCCACCGGCGGCGAGCAGCCCGACCCTGCGATCGAGCGCCTGCTCGTCGACACCTTCGACCATCGCGCCGTTCGACTCGGGCGCGGACGGCCCGACCTCGACGGCGTGCTCCTGCGGGTCCGCAGACGCCGCCGGCAACGCCGCACCGTGGCCGCGATCGGCTCGGTCGTCGTGATCGGCGGCGGCATCGTCGGGCTCACCCGGCTGTCCGACGGCATCGGGGACGACGACGGGTCGCAACTGGCCGGCACCGCCCTCGGCGTGGGCGCGAACAACGGTGGCGAGGTCTGGAGCTGCTCCGGCCCACTCGGTACCGCGCCGTCGGGAGCGCAGCAGTTCGACACGTGCGTCCGCGGTTCGACCGATGCGCCGACCGACCCGACGGTGTTCGTGACCACGACGATCCTCACACGCCTCGACGACGCGCCGCCTGCCACGGCACCGCCGACGACCGCCGCCGCCTCGCCCGACGTGACGATCGGTGGCGCGGGCGCGACCGCCACCACCGTGCCGGGGATCGACGTGCGCGAGGTCGTGGTGGTGTCGCCGACCGAACAGCAGTACACGGTGACCGCCGGCGACTCGTTGTTCTCGATCGGTCGGCTGTTCGACATCGAGATCGAGGTGATCGCCACCTACAACGGCTGGGAGGAGGGCGCCGACCATCTCCTCCTGCCGGGTGAGACCGTGCGGATCCCGCCGAACGCTCGCGTGCCGGTCGGTGAGGGGCAGGGCGGTGTGCTGATCTACACGGTGCAGCCGGGCGACAACGCGACCCAGATCGCACGCCGCTTCGCCGTCACGCTCGGCGAGCTCGCCCAGGTCAACGA
>JAUHYJ010000511.1 GCA_030425785.1 Acidimicrobiia bacterium
TGCCGATCGGGGCGTGGTCGAGGTCGGCAGCTGCCTCATGGAAGCCGCCCTCGACGAGCGCGCTGCGGAGCCGGAGGCGAAGCTCGGCGGCCGCCTTCTCGGTGAAGGTGATGGCGGCGATCGAGCCGATGTCGACGCCGCTGCGCACGAGGGCGACGATCCGACCGACGAGGCTCGACGTCTTGCCGGCGCCGGCGCCGGCCTCGACGAACAGATTGGTGCCGAGGTCCGCGGCGATGCGGTCGCGCGCCGTCTGGTCGAGCGGGGCGTCGAACGGCAGCTCAGGCGTCGCCACGGTCGGCTCCGTCCTCGTCCTGCTCGTCAGCGAACCACCGGTCGAGTCGCGGGTCGTGCTGCTTGCGCACCCATTCGCCGTAGCGCTCGTCGACGCCGAGGCCGTCGGGTTGGCAGTAGTGGCAGCGGATGACGAACTCGAACTTGGGTGGCTCGGTCGCCGCCGGGTACAGCCCCGATTCGATCCCGGCGACGACCTCGCCGAGGTCGTCGCGCACCCGGGACCAGACGGCGTCGTCGAACCGATAGCCGATGCGTCGGTAGTCGCCCTTGGTGAAGAACGAGTACTCGGCCTCGACCGCCGTGCTGCCCTCGCCGGCGAGCTCGCCGACCGCGTCGAGCGCGGCAGCGGCGTAGATCGGGAGCTGGAACTTGGTGGCGCCCTCCGTCGGGTCGGTGGCATCGACGCCGGTGTAGTACTTCGGATCGCCGGTCTTGTGGTCGGTGACGACGAGGCTGCCGTCCGCCCGTCGGTCGATGCGATCGACGAAACCGGCCACCGCGAGACGGCGACCGTCGGGGAGCGGCAACGACACCCGGTCGTCGTCGCCGTACCCGAAGCGGGCTTCGGAACTGACGACCTGGGCGGCGCGCGCCGCCGCGACCTCGCCGTCGTGGTGGGCCCAGCCGATCAGGTCGCCCCGGACGGCACGTCGTTCGAGCCACCAGTTGGCCGGACGGCCCGTGCGGCCCGTGCGTTCGAACTCGTCGGCGACCTGGTCGTAGAGGGCCAACAGTGCCCGCTCGTGGTCGGTGCTCCACCCGTCGGGACCGGGTTGGGCCAGCTCACCGGCGAGCACCTGCTGGTGGAACCGGTCGAGCGTCTCGTGGAGGACGTTGCCGCGCTCGATCGGGGTGAGCGACAGCTCGTCGGCGGGGTCGTCGAGCGGATAGACGCCGAGCAGGTACCGCATGAAGTAGGCGTGTGGACATCCCGGCCACGACTCGATACGCGACGCGGAGACCGGTGCCGGGAAGTGGTCGATCGTGACACCGGTGAGGTCGCCGTCGTACACGGTGACCAGGTCGGAGCGTCGCCCGGCGCGCAGGGCGAGGCCGCGCCGTGCCACGTCGTCGTCCGCGCAGGCCTGGTCGAGCGTGCCCTCGGTGGCGGCGACGATGCGACCCCGCAGGCGGTGTTCGGGCCCGGCCGCCGGAAAGACGGTCTCGATCATGCCGCGGTGGTGGCTCGGGACGACGTGCCACTCGGCGTCGGCCGCGTGGTCGGCGATCCAGCGCGACGGGAGGCGTTCGGTCGTGGCACGCAGATCGCCTCGTGGCACCGACAGGATCGTGCGGTGTGACGTGGCGAGGTGGCCGACGAGGCTGCGGTGGAGGCGATGGACCCGGTCGTCGGTGCCGGCGAGCCCGGCGGCGACGCGATCGGCGTCGCTGACGAGCGGATCGATCCGGGGCGGGGGCGGGAGGAGTCCGTCGGCGGCGCCGAGCACGATCGTGAGGTCGGCGTCGAGGCCGACCGTGCCGGCGAGCGAGCCGATGGTGACGCCGGTGCCCAGTCGTCCGAGGCGGCCGGGCGCGACCTCGAACTCGGCCTCGAAGGCAGCCCGGAAGCGGTGGCGGTCGACGGGACCGCTGACGAGGTCGAGCGCCCGCAGCCGGTCGAGCACCTTGTTGGTGTGGTCCGAAGCGAGCCGTTCGGCTTCGTCGAGTTGGTCGAGCAACGATCGTCCGAGCCGTCGGAGGACCTGCTGCCCACACCAGTCGGCCCACCCGTTCCAGGTCTGCGTCCGACCGGGTGGACCGAGGTCGCGGCGGAGCGCGGCGATGAAGTCGGCGAGCTCGTCGGCAGCGTCGGCGTCGCGGTCGCGTGGGGTCGGACGATGGCGGAGCGAGGTGGCGAGCGCGGCGAGGCGGGGGGCCCAGTGCTCGTCGCGTGACACGCCGGCCAGGCGGGCGACCCGTTCCCAGCGGGCGACCGAGACGCGCTCGCCGTCCTGGCCTCGGATCGGGAGGTCGGCGAGGAAGTCGAACACGTCGTGCCGGCGCAGGCCGCGCCGATCGAGCCGGAGCAGGTCGAGCAGGAAGCGGGGGACGATGCGCTCGGTGACGAGCGTGCCCGGGCGGCCGTTCCAGTCGATGCCGGCGGTGCCGAGGTGGTGCTCGGCCAGGCGGGCGTACGGCTGGTCGACGGGCCAGACGAGTGCCATCCGGGCGAAGGGGGTGCCGTCCCGGGCGGCGTCGACGAGATGGCGGACGGCGTGTCGGACCTCCTCGTCGGCGTCGGTGGTGGACAGCACGGTGATCTCGGCCGGCGGCTCGGGCGCTGCGTCGTCGGGCGGCGCGACGGTGGCGCCGAGTCGTTCCCCGAACGCGATGGTCTCCGCGTCGACCGCCTCGACGCCGGCCCACTCGACCAGGACATCGAGTTCGATGTGGCGCCCGATCGCCGCCAGCAGGTCGGCGGCGAGCCCTCGCTCGGGGCGCGGGAGGAACACGACCGCCCGGTCGAACGGTGGGCCGTCTCGGTCGATGTGCTCGATCGCGCGGGTCAGGAGGTCGGCCTCGTCGAACCACCCTTCGGCCAGGCGCTCGGTGACCATCGAGGAGACGCGGCCGGCCTCGAACCCCCGGCGTGATGCGTCGCGCAGCGCTCTGACGGCCGTCGGGCCGGCCATCCGGAGCTCGCGGTGGAGGTCGCGGAGGCTGGTGACCGTCGACGGATGGGCGGCGACCGGGGCGAAGTCACCCGGCGCATGGGTGAGGACCTGGCGGACCATCAGGTCGATCAACGGCGTGGAGACCGGGAGTCGCCCGGCCGCAGCGAACTCGGCCCCGACCAGGCGCTCGGCGAGTCGGGCCGGCGTCACGAGCTCGATGGCGGCCACGCCACCGTTGGCACCGAGCCACCGGCGGGCCGTGACGCCGACGGCGTTGGTCGGCACGATGACCGTCAGGTGGGCGAGCGGCGCGTCGCCCTTCGCAGCCCGCACGGCGTCGCCCAGCGCTGGCAGGGCCGCATCGGCGCGCACGGCGGTGCAATGGAGCGTCATCGGGGGCGATCGTAGGCAGGCGGGCAGTGACAGGGCGCGAGCCCTCGGGCACGTGTCGGTCGAGAGGTG